>JAAWKM010000196.1 GCA_022797375.1 Lachnospiraceae bacterium | reverse complement strand
TGGAAAATGCGCAGAGAAGTGTCCAAAGAAAGTTATATTTGCACATTAATTCTGCGGTGCTGGATTTACAGGAATTTATATGTGTTTATGAATTTAGTATACTGTTTTATAGAGAGCAGCGTCAGGCTTTTAAAGACCTGATGCTGTTTTCTGTTTTATATGAAATATAAACTATATAACTAACCCCAAATACTATCAAATCATATAAAAACATATTGAAATCAAAGAACATATGTGCTAATATAATGTATAGAAAAGATGAATGGGAGTGTTGGGATGATTGATAATTATATGGAAGACTGGATAGGAATAAAAGCGGCGGCCCAATATTTAGATGTGACAAAGGATACAATCAGGAACTGGATTAAGAAAACAGATATTCCGGCTCATAAAATAGGTAAATTATGGAAATTTAAGCGTATTGAATTGGATGAATGGGTTAAGAGCGGCCATAGTGCTTTGGATTAATTTTTTAATATCTTTAATGGAAAGGAAAAATATGGATAATATTGATAGATTAAGGCAGTTGGTTATAAGATACCGTGAGAGCATGGAGTATTACCATGATACTAAGAATTCATATAATGAAACAGAATGCAGGGACGAATATATAAGTCCTTTATTAGAGTGTTTTGGCTGGGATGTGCAAAATGTAAAAGGAAAATTACCACAATATAAAGAGGTCGTAGTAGAAAGGTTTTCTAACAGCAGTGAAAGGCCAGACTATACTTTGACATTAAATGGTGTTTCAAAAATATTTGTTGAAGCTAAGAAGCCAAGTGTTAATATTACCATAGAACTTGAACCTGCAATGCAGACGCGTAAATATGGATGGAATGCGAAGCATGCCCTGGCTGTTTTAACCAATTTTGAGGATTTATTAATTTATGATACTACAAATAAGCCAGAAGATGGAGAGAGTGCTTCTTCTTCTTTGTATAAAAGATATAATTTTGAAGAGTATGTTGAAAAATACCAGGAGATAGCTTGCCTGGTTTCAAGAGATAGTGTATATTCGGGCCGTTTTGACGAACTTGTCAAAGCAGATTTTCAAAAAGATACAAGGTATACTACACAGATTGATGAAACTTTTTTACAGCATATCAATAAATGGAGATTGGAAATAGGCAGATATTTATATAATAGCAAAAGTATATACAAGGATATTTTATTTTTAAATGATACAGTACAGGATTTTATCAACCAAATTGTATTTTTAAGAATATGTGAAGACAGGAAACTGCCTTTGTACAGGAAGTTATATGAAGCGGCAGAGAACCGCCAGGAATTGCAAGAGGAACTGATGCTGGTATTTAAAGATGCTGATAAAAGATATAATTCAGGGTTGTTTAGTGATAGCAATCCTATTTTTGACCTTAACAATGATATTATATTTGAGATGATAGAATCTTTATATTACCCTAAAACACCATATTTATTTACAATTATTGAACCAAGCTTATTGGGAAAGATTTATGAGGCTTTTCTGGTGGAAAGCCTTGTGTATAAAGATGGAAATATTTGCCTGGCACAGAAAAAGGAATATATTTATAAGTCGGTAGTTAGTACCCCGGTGGAAATTGTTAAATATATGGTAAAGGAAGCATTAGAGCCAATATGTTCTGGAAAAACTCCAGATGAAATACTTAATATTAAGATTGCAGATATTGCGTGTGGTTCTGGAATTTTCATAGAGGAAGCTTACCAATTTTTACTTGACTATTGTATTGGCTGGTATGAGAAAAATGATGTTAAGCATTTGATTGAACTGGAAAGTGGCAAAAGAAAATTACCATTAACAGAAAAAAAAGAGATTTTATGCAGCTGTATTTATGGTGTTGATATAGATATACATGCTGTTGGAGTGAGCAAATTTTCTTTACTTCTGAAATTAATTGAGGATGAAACAGAGCCTTCTGTAAAGAGTGCCAAACCAGTGTTACTTGATTTAGATGCGAATATTAAGCATGGTAATTCGTTAGTAACAAGTGAAGATTTAAGTAATTGTGATGTTAAAACGGAACAATTATTAAAAATTGTTCCATTTGACTGGAATACTATAAATGATGGTGATAAGTTTGATGTTATTCTTGGAAATCCGCCATATGTAAAAACAGAAGATTTACATTTGATTTCTGATGAGATAGAGTTTAAAATATACAAATGTAAATATTCAAGTGCATATAAACAGTTTGATAAATATTTCTTATTTGTTGAACAGGCGTTGGACTTATTAAAGGAAGAAGGCAGATTGAGTTATATTATACCAAATAAGTTTTATAAGATAGCTGCTGGACAGGAACTGCGGAAACTAATTTGTAAGAAAGTAAGTTCGGTTTATGATTTTGGTGATATGCAGCTGTTCCCGGATAAAACAATATATAGTGCCATCGTGTCGGTTACATATCAGGACCAGGAATCCATGAAGTATGCAAAAGTGGATTCGCTTGCTGGTCTATGGACAGGAAACCAGCTGGAATCAATTTTGATTAAGAATAGCCAGCTTGATAAAAATCCGTGGAAACTTTCAACGGATATACCATTTTTGCAAATGCTAGAAAAGCTTAACGGAAAAACAGTACCTTTATCAAAGATGGTGGATATTTTTAATGGGATACAGACTAGTGCAGAACGTCCAGAAAAGTTTTCTGGCAAAAAGGCAGTATATTGGTTTGATGATTCAGAAATTAATGGAGAAGATGAAAAATATATATATGTAGAAAAGTATGGAAAATCATATAAGATAGAGAAGGAATTACTCAGGCCATATTTCAAGCCAACCAAGGCTGCTGAAAAGGGTATGGGAACATATTCTGTACTGGCAACAAACAAGCAGATTATTTTTCCATATGATTCAGAAGGGAAGCTTATTCCAATTGATAAAATGAAATCTGATTATGTGGAAACCTATAAATATTTAGAGGATTGTTACGACAGGTTAGTACCAAAGTGCTTAAACAACGGAACTGGCAGGGACATTCCAGATGCAACAAATGATACGTGGTATAAATATGGGAGAACACAGGCCTTAACAGCATTTATAAATACGCCAAAACTGATTGTCCGTGTATTAAGCAAAGAGCCAATGTATGTGTTCGATGATAAAGATATGCTGATTGCTTCTGGCGGTACAGCTGGTTATTGTGCAATCAGTAAATTACCTGAAAGTGAATATAAACTGGAATATATACAGGCATGGCTGGCGCACCCTTACACAGAAAAGGTATTCCAGATTCAGGGAAGTGATTTTGAAAATGGTTTTACTGCCAGGGGCACATTTCTTTTAAAAAAGTTACCATTTGTGTTATTGGACTTTGAGGATTCCCGGCAGGAAGATTTGTATAATGATGTTGTGGCAAGTACAAGAAAGATTTATGAGATAAATGATTCATTGAAACAACGCATTGACAAATCTTCAAAAAATATATTGGAAAAGGAAAAGAACCGCCTGATAAACAAGATAGAGATGTTAATCTCTAAAGTTTACCAGCAAAACTTCTAGGTGAAGATATGAAACTGAAAGCGGATAGTACAGAACAAAAATTAAGGGGGGCATATTATACTCCGTTGCCACTTGCAGAAATGATGGTGGGTTTATTCGCAAATGAAAGTATGCCTGTAAGCGTTTTAGAGCCAAGTTGTGGAGATGGTGTATTTCTGGATGCAGCTATAAAGAGACATTTTAACAAAGTGGCAAAGGAAATTATTGCAATTGAAATAGATAAAGAGGAGGCAGCAAAGACAAGGAAATCTACAAAGGAATATAAAAATATAAAAGTATATAATGAGGATTTTTTTGATTATTATAACAGAACTTTTAAACAAAAAAAATATGATTTGATTTTAGGGAATCCTCCATATGTAAGATACCAGTATTTAGAAGAGAGCCAAAGAGAATTGTTATCTGCTATTTTAACATCACAAGGAATGAGAGCCAATAAACTTATCAATACGTGGGTAGGCTTTATGGTAGCTTGTGTAAACTTACTAAGTGAAAAAGGAAAAATAGCATTTGTGGTTCCGGCAGAGATTATGCAGGTTGCATATGCAGAGGACTTAAGACTTTTTCTGGCAGATAAATTATCAAAAATAACGCTTATAACATTTGAAGAACTTATATTTCCGGACATTGAGCAGGAAATAGTTGTATTTGTTGGTGAAAAAGGTAAACAGGAAAAGGGAATCAGAATTGTCCAGTTAAATAATTTAGAGGATTTAAAATCGTTTGATATTGAGACAAATGGTTTTCAAAAATTGCAGCATGTACATGAAAAATGGACAAGATATTTTACAAATAATGAGGAAAATACACTAATAAAACAGATTAAAGAAGATAAACGGTTTCAAAAATTATCAGATGTATCTTTGGTTAATGTTGGAATTACAACTGGTAATAACAAATATTTTTCTGTAAACCAGGATAAAGTGGACGGATATAAACTGCAAGATGTTGTAAGACCATTGATTGGGCGGAGTTCACATGCAGATAGTGTATATTTTAAAGAAGATGACTGGATGAAAAATGTCTTGAAAGGGAAAGCGGCGTATCTGATTGATTTTCCTGAAAAAAATATTGAGGATTTTCCTGAAGAGCAGGGGAAGTATATTAAAGAAGGAGAAGAGAATGGAGAAAATAAGGGATATAAATGCAGAATCAGGGATAAATGGTACTGTATACCGTCTGTCTGGGTTCCACACGCTTTCTTTTTAAGACGTAGTAACTTATATCCTAAATTTGTTTTGAATTGTTGTAATGCAGTATCAACAGACACAATGCACAGAATTAAGTTTAATGAAGACATTAATCCAGAGCAGATTGTATTGTCATATTATAACAGTATATCTTTTGCATTTACTGAATTATGTGGAAGGAGTTACGGAGGAGGCGTATTAGAAATATTGCCAAGAGAGGTGGGAAATATCATGGTTCCCAAGTTAGATGATATTCCTGTCCAGCAGGTAAGGAATATTTTAAAGCAAGTGGATGGAATTATAAGAACAGGAGATAATATAGAAGCAGCATTAGATATTGTTGATAGAGAAATTATAGTTGATGCTTTAGGCTATGATGAAAAAGTGTGCCAGATGGCAAGGGGAATCTGGAAGAAATTACAGACAAGGAGATTGAAGAGAGGATAGGTGGTAATAATTCAAGGAAACTCTAAACTTTCTGTCCTTAATCCGTCAACGGGTCTGGAACGGCTGCCAGCAGCATCAAGTAAAAAGCTTGCAGCCTTTGTGGTCCAGCGCAAAGGCTGCATTATTATACCATCAGGTTAAATAAAATTATAATTCTGCTATATATTGGTTTTTCTATAACTTCTGAGGAAAGCCTTGTTATTTTGATGATTTCATCTTTTGGATATTCAAACCTGATAAGGTTTTTAGCAATTATGGGGCGGTCTTTTTCCATACCACGCCTTGTTGCTTAAAGCTTTTATTGTTTTCTTAACTCATCAATAATCTCAGCAGAAAGACCAGTTACTTGTATAATAAAATCTGTTGCCATATCTAATCCTATAAGTTTTTTTGCAATTTCAAGTTTACTTTCTTCTCTGCCTTTTTCCATACCACGCCTTGTTGCCTCAAGCATAAACTGGTTATGGTCTAACAGTGCTTTCTGCCTTGCTTCATATTCCATGCGTTTCTGTTTGTCCTGGCTTATTACCTGTAACTTGTCATATGCACTT
>JAAWKM010000195.1 GCA_022797375.1 Lachnospiraceae bacterium | reverse complement strand
TCGGTGCCATTTTGCACGTTTTTTGTGCAAAATGTGTACATAACCAGTGCTGAAAGCACTGCTAGTTACTATGAACAGCGTAGCTGTGAATAGTAACAATTTTATGAAACGGACGTGGATTTAAAATAAAAAATGATTGACAAATTAATTCCTAATTGTTATAATTGGAAAAGTGCTGATATGGAAGCAGCTAGGAGGTGGAATGCAAGATGTCAATTTGTCCAAAGAATAAATCTTCAAAGTCACGCAGGGACAAGAGAAGAGCAAATTGGAAGATGACTGTACCGAATTTAGTAAAGTGCAGTAAATGCGGGTCTTTAATGATATCACACAGGGTATGTAAATCATGTGGTTCATATAATAAGAGAGAAATTATTGCAGAGGCTGAATAAGCATGGTGCAGGGAGCCAATATATCTATAATATGGATATGTTGGTTTTTTTATATAAAAATATACTTAATACTATCCATTTCATATGCCAAAATATCATAATATCCTGGCATATGTTCTATGTACATGTGTTTCTTTTTCTTTTCCTAAAAACCACAATTTCCTATAAAGGAACAAAGAATCCATCATTACTTTTCCCGTGGCTGCTGTATCATATGTGTTTTGCTTCTTCATCAGCAAATGGCTATACAGGGCTGCTATTTTGCCATGATTTCAGCAGTATTAATAAATTCATATGGTGTCTGCTGGTATACGTAGTAATTAACCCAGTTTGAGTACATTGCATTTGCTGCTGCCCTCCATGTAAGGTAAGGTTTTTTTGACGGGTCATTACCTGGATAGTAATTTACTGGTATTTCTGCGCCAATGCCTGCTGCAAGGTCCCTTTTATATTCCATATCAAGTGTAAGCCTGTCATATTCAAGGTGTCCAAGCACAAAAACCTGCCTTGAGTCAGTTGAAACAAGCAACAGCTCACCTGCTTCTTCTGAATCAGCCAGTACTATAAGTTCTTTACATGCTGCTATTTCATCATGGTCAACACAAGTATTTCTTGAATGTGGCGCATAAAAGACATCATCAAACCCTCTTAAAAGTGGTATTCTGCGGTGATGGACATGGTGTTCATATACACCTGATATTTTCTTCGGAAGCATATGTTTATGTATGCCATAATGGTAATAAAGCCCTGCCTGCGCACCCCAGCAGATATGGAGAGTTGAAGTCACATTTGTTTTTGACCATTCCATTATCCTGACAAGCTCTTCCCAATATTGCACCTCTTCATAGTCCAGATGCTCAACAGGGGCACCTGTAATAATTAACCCGTCAAATTTCCTTTGTTTTATCTCATCAAAAGTTTTATAGAATTCATTAAGATGGCTTTCTGGCGTATGCTTTCCTATATATGTAGCAGTTGACAGAAAAGTAATATCCATCTGCAATGGAGTATTTGACAGGCTCCTTAGTAATTGTACCTCTGTATTTTCTTTTAAAGGCATAAGGTTAAGAACAGCTATATGCAGCGGTCTTATATCCTGTGTAACTGCCCTTTTCTCATCCATCATAAATATATTTTCTTTTTCCATGACCTTCTTTGCCGGAAGGTTGTTCTTTACTTTAATTGGCATATTTCCGCCTCTTTCCATAAAATATTTGTACTGCTGTCAATAAAATGTATAATTAATAACTAAATTTCTATATTAAACTTTTCTATAAAATCCTCCTCCGTAATTATAGGCACATCTAATTCTTTAGCTTTTTTATTTTTAGAAGAATTGCTCATTATATCATTATTTATTAGAAAGCTTGTTTTGGAAGTAACACTTCCTGTGACTTTTCCGCCTCTGGCTTCAATTAATTCCTTAACAGCGTTTCTGTTAGCAAAAATATTTACCTTTCCTGTAACAACAAAATTCATTCCTGCCATATCTTCCGTAGAAGTATTTATTTCTTCCTTTTCAAATTCAATTACTTTTAATAAGTCATCTATTGTCTTATTATTCTCTGGTTTAGCAAAAAAACTGGCAAATGCTTCAGCAATTACTTCACCAATTCCATCTATTTCTACCAGCTCTTCTGCACTTGCATTGCGTACTTTATTAAAATCATTGTCCATATATTTACAAATCATTTTAGCATTTGACAGGCCTATATTGGGAATCCCAAGGCTGTATACAAATCTTGCTGTTGTAGTTTTTTTTGCGTTTTCTGCTGCCTGTACAAGCTTTTCAAAAGACCTTTTGCCAAAGCCTTCCATCTGCGTTATTCCATCCCTGTATTTTTCAAGTCCAAAAAGCCCCGCAAGCCCATGCAGGAAGCCCTTTGCTACAAGTTTTTCTATAGTTGCCTCTGACAGCCCGTCTATATTCATTGCATCCCTGCTTACAAAATGTGCAATTGATTTAATTTTTTTGGCAAGGCATTCTTCATTTTCACATACAAGGACTTTAACACCATTTTCTTCATGTATGGAAGTTTTCTTGCCACAGACAGGACATTCCTGTGGAATTTTTATATTAGCGCTCCTTGTAAGGTTCTCTGCAATCTGCGGGATTATCATATTAGCTTTATAAACCTGTATTATATCACCCTCACCAAGCTGTAACTGTTCCACAATGCTTAAGTTATGCACGCTTGCCCTTGATACTGTTGTGCCCTCAAGTTCCACTGGCTCAAATAATGCTATAGGGTTTATAAGGCCTGTCCTTGATGCACTCCATTCAATTCCTGTAAGCTTTGTATCTGCTATTTCATCTTTCCACTTAAATGCTATGGCATTTCTTGGGAATTTAGAAGTATGTCCCAGTGAATTGCCATATGCTATATCATCTAATATAAGCACAAGCCCGTCTGATGGAAAATCATTCGTAGTTATTTTATCTTCAAACCATTTTACAGTATCTGCAAGATTTCCTGCATCAACTCTTTTATACTCAACAATATCAAACCCCTGTTCTGCTAAAAACTCCATTTTATTTGCCTGGGAATTAGCAAAATCCATATTTTCTGCTTCCACCAGGGCAAATGCATAAAATTCAACGTTTCTTTTTGCTGTTATTTCATTATTTAGCTGTCTTACAGAACCACTACATAAATTCCTTGGGTTTTTATATCTCTCCTCTTCATCAAGAAGCCCGTTTATACGTTCAAATTCAGAATAAGATATTACTGCCTCACCTCTTAATACAAGGTCTCCTTTAAATGGAATTTTTAATGGTATATTTTTAAATACTTTTGCATTATTTGTTATGACCTCACCAACCTGGCCATTGCCACGGGTGACAGCCTTTATAAGTTCCCCGCCATTATAAGACAGGACTATTGTAAGACCATCCATTTTCCAGGAAAGAAGCCCCTCTTTAGAACCAAGCCATGCAACAAGTTCTTCTGTTTCTTTTGTTTTATCCAGGGAAAGCATAGGTGAAGGATGAGTCTCTTTTGGCAGCGCACTTAACACTTCATACCCTACTTTAGCCGCCGGGCTTCCAGCAAGTACCATGCCTGTTTCTTTCTCGAGACCAAGCAGTTCATCATATAACTTGTCATATTCAAAATTGCTCATTATCTCATCTTTACCCTGGTAATAAACTTCTGAAGCTTTATCAAGCTTTGCAACAAGTTCCCTCATACGGTTTATACTATCTTGCATATTTACACCCGCCTTTCTTTTTATCACATTCCCTGATTACAGAATATCATAAACGAAATGTGAAAACAATCAATCTCCAGCTTTGTCCAGCTGCTTTTTTAATACATTTATCTCTTCCTCCGTTAAATGGCGGTATCTGCCTTTCTTAAGCCCGTCCAGTGTAATATTCATTACCCTGTCACGCCTCAGGTATACCACCTTATATCCAAAGTATTCACACATACGCCTTATCTGGCGGTTAAGCCCTTGTGTAAGTATTATATGGAAACTGTAATTGTCCTCTTTCCATATTTTACATGGTTTTGTAACTGTATCTAAAACAGGAACTCCTTTTCCCATCTGCTCTATAAAATTGTCTGTTATCTTATGGTCTGTCCTTACAAAATATTCCTTTTCATGTCCATAACGGCTGCGGAGTATTTGTTCCATAACTTCCCCCTGGTTTGTAAGAAGCAGAAGCCCTTCTGATGACTGGTCAAGCCTTCCAACAGGGTAAATCCTTTTATTATATCCTATGTAATCAATTACATTCATTACTTTAATGCCATTTTCCTCTGCTGCTGTAGTACAGACAACCCCCTTTGGCTTATAAAATGCAATAAATATTTCCTCTTCTTCTTTTGCAACCGGTGTGCCATCAACTGTAACTTCCATGCCAGGCATGACTTTTGCCCCTGCCTGTGCAGGAACACCATCTATGCACACCCTGCCGCTTCCAAGCATCCTGTCTGCTTCACGCCGTGAACATACACCTGCTTCACTTAAAAACTTATTAATCCTTATGCCAGTGTCCTGGCCAGATATATTTGGCATATCTTACCCCGTTTCCTGCAATATCTGCTCTGTTTCCTGTTAACTTAAATAAATGGAAAAGGGCAAAACTTTTGTTTTGCCCTGCAAGTATAAACAGATATGCAAAACCAGCTTATTTTGGCGCTGCTGTTGCCCGTTTACCTTCTTTATCTATGTTATCATTTTCTTCTACAGATTCATTTGTTTCATCACTGCTTTCCAGCATTTCATAAAAGTCCCTTACATCTTCGTTGCTGCTTACAATTTCTTCCAGTCTTTTCTGGACTGAATCTGCAATTTTCTTGATTTCATCACTGTTATCAAGCTTGTCAACCATTTCCTGTGCTTTGCCATCTATTGTGCCAAGATATATTTTAAAACTGCCGCTTTCATCTGCTTTTATAAACAGGGCTGTAAGTGATGGCACAAGTGTATCAATGTCATATACCTTTACATCATAATACACATAAACCCTGTATGTACCACTGTCATATCCCTTTTTTATGGTACATTCAATATTTTTATATTCCTCAATGTACTCTGCTTCAGCTACAAGGCGTTTATTATCTACCCGTTTTATATCGCTTACGCATCCTTCCATCTTTTCTAAATCCACACGCTGTTTTGCATCAAAATAATTTGATACAAGTTCTGATATGGCAGATTTAATATCACTCTCTGACATATCTGCGACAACGCTCTGCGCTATAGAACTGTCGCTACTGCTTTCTGCCCCGTCTGCTTTACCAGAAGAAAAATCTATTGATGGTGCAATAAGCGAAAATGTCCCAAATCCAATAAACATTATAGCAACAGTAAATACTAATATTAACTTCTTGTACTTAAACCGCATAAAATGCGCACTTCCTTTCAAAAATTCTTTAATAAGCGCATCTGGAGGGACTCGAACCCCCGGCACACGGTTCCGGAAACCGCTGCTCTATCCACTGAGCTACAGATGCAATTATATCACAGAATATTGTATATTGCCTTAAAATTTAAGGTTTTAAATAAATTTATAATTACTATCCAGCCTTATGGTTTGATAGTAACATAACCAGTATTCTATATATAGTCCTCTATGCCACTTCCGTTGGCTCAAATAGTAATATATAATTACCAAAAAAATAAAATATATAATATTCCCTTCTTAACAATTTATTCTGGCAATGGTGTTTATTATAGCACATATCATCTGAAAATGGAAGAGGAAATTTTCATGAAAAGAAAAAATAAGGTTACTATTGTTACTATTCACAGTCAATTAAATCCGAGGATTTTTGACACGTTTTTTTCGTCAAAAATACGAGTTCTTCGGTGCCATTTTGCACGTTTTTTGTGCAAA
>JAAWKM010000020.1 GCA_022797375.1 Lachnospiraceae bacterium | reverse complement strand
GTATAATGTATATTACATACTCTGATTTCATACAGACAGGTATATTCATTGTTGCCCTTATAGGATTGTGTTATACAATCTTTAAGGGAAGAAAATAGCCGCCACTACTACCAATAGTGACGGCTTACCCTTTTCAAAGGGTTTTAGCTTAATATTGTGTGGGTAGAGCCGCTTCTATGGCTTTCCCTTTTCTGATTATAATATATCATATTTAAAGACAGGGTGCAAGAGATTTTTGCACTTTGCCATTGTCTTTTTATATTTTTATTACTTTTGGCGGATATTGCCATATGTTGGAATTTATGCTATATTACCAGCATGGGAAAACCATAGAACCAAGGCGGCTTTATCCCTCTTTTTCATACGGAGGGTTTTAAAAGCCCTCCAGACCACAAGGAAAGGAGGGCGGTATAATGTATATTACATACTCTGATTTCATACAGACAGGTATATTCATTGTTGCCCTTATAGGATTGTGTTATACAATCTTCAAGGGAAGAAAATAGCCGCCACTACTGCCAATAGTGACGGCTAGCCTTGTAAAAGGTTAATGCTAAATACTTATTGAGGGTAGCCGCTTCTATGGCTTTCCCTTTTCTGTTTATAATATACCATATTTAAAGACAGGGTGCAAGAGATTTTCGCACTTTATCCATGTCTTTTTCATAAGTGTAATTTTACCAGATGCGTTTTTTTTGAAATTCCAGTTGATTACAGGATGATTTAATGATATACTTGAGAATGATTTGTTTGTTATTACTTATAATTAAGAATATATAGGAGTGAATTTCATGAGTTTAATTAGTAAGATATTCGGAACGCACAGCCAGCATGAGGTGAAACGTATAATACCAATTGTTGATAAAATAGAGGCCCTTGCTCCGGAATATGAGAAGCTTAGTGATGAAGAACTTAAGGCAAAAACGCCTGAATTTAAGGAAAGGCTTGCTAATGGTGAAACGCTGGATGATATACTGCCTGAAGCATATGCAACAGTCAGGGAAGCTGCTACGCGTGTACTTGGTATGCGCCATTACAGGGTACAGCTTATCGGTGGTGTAATATTGCACCAGGGACGTATTACAGAGATGCGTACTGGTGAGGGAAAGACTCTTGTATCTACACTTCCTGCATATCTTAATGCGCTTGAAGGCAAAGGCGTACACATTGTAACTGTCAATGACTATCTTGCAAAGCGTGATGCTGAATGGATGGGGCAGGTACATGAATTTCTCGGGCTTACAGTCGGTGTAATCCTTAATACCTTAAACAGTGATGAAAGAAGGGAAGCATATAATTGTGATATCACATATGCTACTAATAATGAATTAGGTTTTGACTACCTGCGTGACAATATGGTTGTGTATAAGGAAGAACTTGTACAGCGTTCACTTAATTACGCAATTATAGACGAGGTTGACTCAGTGCTTATAGATGAGGCGCGTACCCCGCTTATTATTTCAGGCCAGAGCGGCAAGTCAACAAAACTGTATGAAGCCTGTGATATATTTGTAAAGCAGCTTGAAAAGGGTACTGCAAAGGAGCTGTCTAAAATAGATATCCTTATGAATGAAAAGGAAGAAGAAACAGGCGATTATGTTGTTGACGAAAAAGACAAAAATGTAAACCTTACAGCAGAGGGTGTAAGGAAGGCGGAGAGGTTTTTCCAGGTAAAGAACCTTGCAGACCCTGACAACCTAGAGTTACAGCACAATATTAACCTTGCGTTAAGGGCACATTCACTTATGTTCAGGGATAAAGATTATGTTGTTAATGATGATGAAGTCCTTATTGTAGATGAATTTACAGGGCGTATAATGCCAGGAAGAAGGTTTTCTGACGGGCTGCACCAGGCTATAGAAGCAAAGGAGCATGTAAAGGTTAAGAGGGAAAGCAAAACCCTTGCAACTATTACATTCCAGAATTTCTTTAATAAATATGAGAAAAAATCAGGAATGACTGGTACTGCTATTACAGAAGAGAAAGAATTCCGTGATATTTACGGGATGGACGTAGTAGAAGTGCCTACTAACCTTCCTGTAGTGCGTAAAGACTTTGATGATGCAGTTTATAAGACACAGGAAGAGAAGTTCAATGCTGTTGTGGCAGATATTGAGGAAGCCCATAAAAAGGGACAGCCTGTGCTTGTAGGTACAATTAATATTGACACATCAGAATACCTTAGTGACAAGCTTAAAAAGAAAGGCATACCGCACAAAGTCCTGAATGCAAAGTTTCATGAACTTGAAGCTGAGATAATAGCAGATGCGGGGCTTAAGGGAGCAGTTACTATTGCCACTAATATGGCAGGCCGTGGTACTGATATTAAGCTTGGCGATGGTGTGAAGGAGCTTGGCGGGCTGAAAATTGTAGGTACAGAACGCCATGAGTCAAGGCGTATTGACAACCAGCTGCGTGGACGTGCTGGCAGGCAGGGAGACCCAGGTGAGTCAAGGTTCTATATTTCACTTGAAGACAACCTTATGCGCCTGTTTGGCTCAGAAAAGCTTATGGGGCTTTTCTCTGCAATGCCTGATGGTGAACAGGTAGAACACAAGATGCTTTCAAATGCCATTGAAAGTGCGCAGAAGAAGATAGAAGGCAATAACTTCGGAATAAGAAAGAACCTGCTTGAGTTTGACAGGGTGAATAATGAGCAGAGGGAAGTTATATATAAAGAGCGCCGCCAGGTTCTGGACGGTGACAATATGCGTGACACAATATATAAAATGATTACTGACGTTGTAGAGAAATGTGTCAACTCAGTAATTAGTGATGATACTTCTGCTGAAGAATGGGATATACACGAGTTAAACAATATCCTTATACCTATTATACCTTTAAAGAAGATAAAACTTTCAGAAGACCAGTTAAAGCACATTACAAAGGCGGAGCTTATACAGCAGCTTAAAGAGGAAGCTGTAAAAGTATATGAAGCAAAAGAAGCGGAATTTCCTGACCAGGATAATATACGTGAGGTTGAGAGGGTTATACTTCTTAAAGTTATTGACAGAAAATGGATGGACCATATAGATGATATGGACCAGTTAAGGCAGGGTATCGGACTCCAGGCATATGGCCAGAGGGACCCGGTTGTAGAATATAAGTTTGCTGGATTTGACATGTTTGATGCAATGATTGACGCAATTACTGAAGAGACTGTAAAAGCGCTTACACATATACAGGTTGAACAGAAAGTTGAGCGTGAACAGGTAGCTAAGGTTACAGGCACTAACAAGGATGAAACAGTACAGTCTGCACCAAAAAGAAGGACAGGCAGGAAAATACAGCCAAATGACCCATGCCCTTGTGGAAGCGGCAAGAAATATAAACAGTGCTGTGGCAGGAAAATATAAACCATAGTGTTAGTTTGTTATTATGGAATGGCAGAACTATGGATAGTAACATTAATTTATATAACTGAGGTGAGTGGATGGTAGAGTTCGACAATATAAAAATGGTACTGGCAAAGTATGAAGAACCTCTGGAAAATATGGCTGGTTCACTCGGTTTAGAAGATAAAAAAAACAGGGCAGAAGAACTTGACAAAACTATGGAGGAACCGGGTTTCTGGGATGACCCGGCTTCTTCTGCGTTGGTAGTACAGGAAAGCAGGAAAATTAAATCTGTTATTGAAAGATATGAGAAACTTTGCAGTGACAGAGAGGATATTCTTGTGCTTATAGAGATATCTGAAGAAGAAAATGATGCAGGTACTCTTCCTGATATCGAAGCTTCATTAAAGGAATTTGAGGAAGAATATGAAGCGTTAAGGATTGAAACACTACTGGGCGGTGAATATGACAAGGATAATGCAATCCTTACACTGCATGCAGGTGCGGGTGGCACAGAGAGCTGTGACTGGGCAAGCATGCTTTGCCGCATGTACCAGAGATGGGCAGATAAAAAGGGATTTTCGGTTGAAATGCTTGATTTCCTTGATGGTGAGGAGGCAGGTTATAAATCTGTTACTTTGCAAATAAATGGTATAAATGCATATGGATATCTTAAATCAGAACACGGGGTACACAGGCTTGTAAGAATTTCACCATTTAATGCGGCAGGAAAAAGGCAGACTTCTTTTGTTTCGTGTGATGTAATGCCTGATATAGAGGAAGACCTGGATGTTGAAATATCAGATGATGATATCAGGATAGATACATACAGGTCAAGCGGTGCAGGCGGACAGCATATCAATAAAACATCTTCTGCAATACGTATTACACATTTCCCGACAGGGATAGTAGTACAGTGTCAAAATGAGCGTTCACAGCATATGAATAAAGATAAGGCCATGCAGATGTTAAAGGCTAAGCTGTATATTTTAAAGCAGAAAGAACAGCTTGAGAAAGCAAGCGGCATAAGAGGTGAAGTAATGGATAATGGCTGGGGAAGCCAGATACGTTCATATGTCATGCAGCCGTATACAATGGTTAAAGACCACCGTACAAGCCACGAAACCAGCAATGTTTCAGGGGTCTTGGATGGTGGCCTGGATTCATTTATAAATGCCTATCTGGCATGGATTACACAAACTGCGTAAGCAGGGAATGGAGGAAAAATGATTAATATAAGCATATTGGGATATGGCACTATTGGCTCCGGTGTTTTCCAGGTTTTAAAGGAAAACTGCCAGATTATAGCAGAAAGGACAGGAGAGGAAATCAAAGTTAAATCCATACTGGATTTAAGGGATTTCCCAGGGGACGTGGCAGAGGGTATAATTGTCCATGATTTTAAGGAAATTGACAATGATAGCAGCATCCAGATAGTGGTTGAGACTATGGGAGGGCTTCACCCTGCTTATGAATTTGTTAAAGCAAGCCTTGAAAAAGGAAGAAGTGTCTGTACATCTAATAAAGCACTTGTTGCCGCATTTGGTCCAGAACTGTTAAAAATAGCAGAAGAGAAGAAATGCAACTTTTTATTTGAAGCAAGTGTAGGGGGCGGCATTCCAATTATACGTCCTCTTAAATCCTCAATTGCGCCAGATGTTGTTGAGCAGATTTCAGGTATTTTAAATGGTACTACAAACTATATACTTACTGAAATGACAGAGAATGGCACAGATTTTGAAACAGTGCTTAAAGATGCACAGGCAAAGGGTTATGCAGAAAAAGACCCAACAGCAGATATAGAAGGACATGATGCATGCCGTAAAATTGCGATACTTACATCACTTGCATATGGCCACCAGGTTGATTTTGAAGATATATATACAGAAGGAATTACAAAAATTACTAACAGGGATATAAATTATGCTAAGAAACTTGGTGCTAAAATAAAAATATTTGGTTCAAGCAAAAAGCAGGGTGAAAAGGTTAGTGCAATGGTTGCCCCAGGGCTTGTAACAGCCACACATCCCCTTTACAGTGTTGATGGTGTATTTAATGCAATACTTGTAAGAGGCAATATGGCAGGTGATATAATGTTTTATGGGCAGGGGGCAGGGAAACTTGCTACTGCAAGTGCTGTAGTTTCTGATATTATGGAAGCAGCAAAGCACCCTGGAATAAATATAAAGACAATATGGGATGATAAAAAACTGGAACTTGTGCCATTTGAAGAAAGTACTTCAAAATTCTTTGTAAGGGTTTCTGGCACAAAAGCAGAAAATGAGGCAAAAGTATCAGAAGAATTTGGCAGTGTTACACCTGTAGATGCAGGGTATGCTGATGAGTATGCATTTGTAACAGGAGAAATTACAGAAGGTGCATATATAAAGGCAGAAGAAAAGCTTGGCAATATTATAAATAAAATCCGTTTTAACTAGGGTTTGCCAAATGCTGGAAGCAGTACAGGAAAGAGGTAGAAACAGGAAATGAAATACATTGTAGTATTAGGGGACGGAATGGCAGATGAGCCAGTTAATAGTTTAGGAGGTATGACGCCTCTTGAATATGCAAAGACACCAGCTATGGACAGCATAGCGCCAAAGTCAGAAACAGGGCTTGCGCATACAATACCTGCAGGGATGAAACCTGGCAGTGATACAGCAAACCTGGCAGTGCTTGGATATGACCCGGAGAAATATTATACAGGGCGTTCCCCGCTGGAAGCGCTTAGCATAGGCGTTCCCCTTAAAGATACAGATATTGCAATACGCTGCAATATTGTTACATTATCAGATGACAGTCTTCCATATGAAGAGAAAACAATAATTGACCACAGTTCCAGCGAGATTTCCACAGAGGATGCTGCGGTGCTTATGGAAGCTGTACAAAAAGAATTAAATAGCAGTACTTATAAATTCTATGTAGGAACAAGTTACCGCCACCTGACAATCTGGGATAATGGGGAAGTGGCAGAACTTACACCTCCGCATGATGTGCTTGGAAGGGTAATCAGTGAATACCTTCCAGAAGACCAGAAACTCCGTGAGATGATGGAGAAAAGCTATAATATATTAAATAACCACCCGTTAAATATAGAACGCGCAAAGAAAGGTCTTAACAAGGCTAATTCAATATGGTTCTGGGGAGCAGGCACACGTCCTGCACTTGATTTATTTGAGGGCAAATATGGCAAAAAGGGTGCAATGATTTCAGCAGTTGACCTTTTAAAAGGAATTGCAGAGGGCACAGGCATGTACAATATAAATGTGCCAGGTGCGGATGGAACTCTTGAAACAAACTGGGAAGGCAAGGCAGAAGCAGCAGTAAAGGCATTGCTTGAAGATAATTATGACTTTGTATATATCCATATGGAAGCACCTGATGAAATGGGACACCAGGGCAGCCTTGAACGCAAGATAAAGGCTATTGAATATCTTGACAGCCGGGTATTAGATACTATTCTTAGGAAAATGGATGCATCAGGTGAGGATTACAGGATACTTGTGATGCCTGACCATCCTACACCAGTATCATGCCGTACACATACAAGTGACCCCGTCCCATATATGCTTTATGACAGCACAGTTAATAAAAATACTGGCTTGCTGTATAATGAAAAAGATGCAGCAAAAAGCGGTAATGTGGTGGAACATGGCTATACCCTTATGGGCAGGCTGTTACTATAACCAGTAGTTTCTTTTTAACAGATTAGGAGGGTAATATGTTAGTAGTTAAGAAATTTGGCGGTACATCGGTTGCTAATAAAGAGAGGATTTTTAATGTAGCAAAACGTTGTATTGAAGATTATAAAAATGGCAATAAGGTTGTAGTAGTTTTATCTGCTATGGGAAAGCAGACAGATGTACTGCTAGACATGGCAAAAGATATTAACCCAAAAGCATCAAGGCGTGAGCTTGATATGCTTCTTACAACAGGCGAACAGACATCAGTGGCGCTTATGGCAATGGCAATGGATTCTCTTGGAGTGCCAGCAGTTTCAATGAATGCATTCCAGGTGGCAATGCATACAACAGCAGATTATGGTACTGCAAGAATTAAAAGGATTGACACAGAGCGGATAAAGAACGAGCTGGATAACCGCCGCATAGTTGTAATTACAGGTTTCCAGGGAATTAATAAATATGATGATTATACAACGCTTGGCAGAGGTGGTTCGGATACTACAGCAGTAGCACTGGCAGCTGCACTCCATGCAGACGCATGTGAAATTTATACAGATGTAGACGGTGTATTTACAGCAGACCCACGGATAGTTCCAAAGGCACGTAAACTTAAAGAAATCACTTATGATGAGATGCTTGAGCTTGCAAGCCTTGGTGCAGGTGTGCTTCATAACCGTTCGGTTGAAATGGCAAAGAAATATGGTGTACAGCTTGTTGTGCGTTCAAGTTTAAATACAAGTGAAGGAACAGTAGTTAAGGAGGAAAGTAATATGGAGAAGATGTTAGTCAGCGGAGTTGCTACAGATAAGAATGTGGTACAGATAGCAGTTGAAGGACTTGAGAATAAACCAGGGGTTGCATTTAAGTTATTCCAGCATCTTGCAAACCATAATGTAAATGTTGATATGATACTCCAGTCAGTTGAGCATGATGGCACACAGGATATCTGCTTTACAGTAACAGAGGATATGGCAGATACAGCAATGGAAACAATAGAACGCCATGCAAATACAAGCCTTAAATGTTCAAGAACAGAGGTTATGAGGGATGTTTCCAAGGTTTCAATAGTAGGTGCAGGAATGATGTCTAATGCAGGCGTTGCGGCAAAGATGTTTGAGGCACTTTATGATGCAGGTGTGAATATCCGCCAGATTTCTACATCTGAAATACGTGTAACAGTCCTTGTTGACAGGAAATATACAGAAATTGCAGCACAGGCTGTGCATGATGCGTTTTCACTTGAAATGTAAAATATTTTTGTTTAATGTTTTTTGCTGTACTGGATGTTTTTTCTGTGGAATGTGAGGTATAACACAGATTTCATGTTCCAGTAAAATGTTTTTGTATATATCCAGGCAATTTCAAAGTAGTTTTACCAGCAGCACGCTTCCGCTTGGACATCGCACGCAATGGATGCATAAAGCCCTAAAATACAGGGCTTAAGCACCAGCGGCTCTGTACAGCCGCTTTATAAAACTACATTTGATAATTGCCTGGTAATATACTTTCTTGGAATTTTACTGGAACATTGAAAACTGCTGTTTATTGGCATTATTCCAGACAAAGCGTCCAGCAGAATAAAAATAAAATATAAAAATATTTTGGTGGTGTGGGATGGTTCAGGCTAAAGCATGGAATGTAAAAAAGCAAAAAATATCAAGTTGCAGGGATAAATTTTGGTAACAGGTTTTAAATGATTTGGCAGGTTTTAAAAATAATATATACAAAAAACAGTTTTTTACAAAAAATAGTTTTTTGTATATATTATTTTTAGATAAAATTTTATGTGAATAAAAACTGGCAAAATAATTCCTTAAAATTTTATGTTATCTTAATTTTTGGTTTTACTGTAAATTTATGATGACAGGTTTCACGTGCCAGATGCCAGAAATATTCCATAAAGGGGGTACTTTGGCATCGCTGGCGTTTAAATCCCGTACTATATGCCACAAAAAATGTCAGTTTTTTTGTGGCATAGGGATTTTATGCGCCGCTGCGTATGCCATCGTAGCGGGAGCGTACCCCTGTATGGAATATTTTGGCTCTGGCACAGAAACCGTCCGTTTTTACATAAATACAAAATAATATTTTTATTTGGAGGATTTTTATGGATATTGCAAAACAGATTGCCAGTGAACTTTCTATCAGGACAGGACAGGCTGAGGCAGTAATAAATCTTATAGATGAGGGGAATACTATTCCATTTATAGCAAGATACAGGAAAGAGGCGCATGGCTCTCTGGATGATGAGCAGATACGTAATATAAATGAACGCCTGGTATACCTTAGGAACCTTGAGGAAAAGAAAGAACAGGTACTTGCCAGCATTGAGGAACAGGGAAAGCTTACAGAGGAACTTAAAAAGCAGATTCTGGAGGCACAGACACAGGTTGTTGTGGAGGACCTTTACCGTCCATACCGCCCAAAGAGAAGGACAAGGGCAACTATCGCCAGGGAAAAAGGGCTTGAAGGGCTTGCAGATATATTTATGGCGCAGGAAACAGCAGAGGGTATAGAAGACCTTGCTGCTGGTTATATTTCAGAGGAAAAGGAAGTAAACAGTGCTGAAGATGCAATAGCAGGTGCAAAAGATATAATTGCGGAAATTATTTCTGATAATGCAGAATACAGGATGTATATAAGGAAGGTTTCATTTGAAGAAGGAAGAATTGTGTCAGCTGCCAAAGACAATGAGGTGCAGTCTGTTTATGAAATGTACTATGATTTTAGTGAAGAAGCTGCTAAAATTGCGGGGCACAGGGTACTTGCTTTAAACCGTGGTGAGAAGGAGAAATTTCTTGTGGTAAAGCTTGAAGCACCAGAAGAGCGTATACTTGGCTATCTTAACAAGAAGATAATAACTTCTTCTAATGAAACACTGGCAGCAGTTTTAAGGGACACTATAGAGGACAGTTACAGGAGGTTAATTGCACCTGCAATAGAGCGTGAAATACGTAATGAATTAACAGAAAAGGCAGAAGACGGTGCAATTAAGGTATTTGGAAAGAATTTAGGGCAGCTTCTTATGCAGCCGCCAGTTGCAGGCAGGAACGTGCTTGGCTGGGACCCGGCTTTCCGTACAGGGTGCAAACTTGCAGTAGTTGACAGTACAGGCAAAGTACTTGATACTACGGTTGTATATCCTACAGCACCACAGAATAAGGTTGAAGAAACGAAGAAGATTGTTAAAGCATTAGTCAGCAAATATGGCATATCTCTGGTTTCTGTTGGCAATGGCACAGCATCACGTGAGTCTGAGCAGATTATTGCAGATATTTTAAAGGAAATAAAAGAACCTGTGCAATATGTAATAGTTAATGAAGCAGGCGCTTCCGTATATTCTGCCAGTAAGCTTGCAACAGAAGAATTTCCAGAGTTTGACGTAGGGCAGAGAAGCGCAGCATCAATAGCAAGAAGGCTGCAGGACCCGCTTGCAGAACTTGTTAAGATTGACCCAAAGTCAATAGGAGTAGGCCAGTACCAGCATGATATGAACCAGAAAAAGCTTGCAGAAGCGCTGGCTGGTGTTGTTGAAGACTGTGTAAATAAAGTAGGTGTAGATTTAAATACTGCATCAGCACCATTGCTTGAATATATATCAGGAATTTCCAAGGCGGTTGCTAAAAATATAGTAATATACAGGGAAGAAAATGGGAAATTTACTAACAGGAAGCAGCTTTTAAAGGTTGCTAAACTTGGGCCTAAAGCATTTGAACAGTGTGCAGGTTTTATGCGTATACAGGATGGTGACAACCCGCTTGATGCAACAAGCGTGCACCCTGAATCATATGAGGCAGCAGAAAAGCTTCTTGACAAACTTGGCATAACACCAGATGATTTGAAAAAAATACAGGCAGATGCCGCAAAGGAAGGAAAGACAGCACAGGCAGAAGGTAAAAGACAGGAAAACAAGGAAAGGAAAAAGGAATTTACAGTTAAAAATACAAATACTGCATTTGGTGCTGCTTTTGCCAAGGCATTTGGAAATGGTATTTCTGTTGCCAGCACAGAGAAGGGAAGTAAACAGAAAAGCAGCAGAGGGCTTGAAGGCAGGATAAAAGATAAAAAGGCAGTGGCGGCAGAACTTGGCATTGGAGAGATAACACTTTGTGATATACTTAAAGAATTAGAAAAACCAGCAAGAGACCCCCGTGATGAAATGCCACTTCCAATATTGCGTACAGATGTGCTTGAAATGAAAGATTTAAAAGAGGGTATGGTATTAAAAGGGACAGTGCGCAATGTAATTGATTTTGGCGCATTTGTAGATATAGGTGTGCACCAGGATGGTCTTGTACATATATCACAGCTTTCTAATAACAAGTTTGTTAAACATCCTCTTGATATAGTAAGCGTTGGTGATATTGTAGATGTAAAAGTATTAAGTGTAGATATAAAGAAGCAGAGAATACAGCTTACAATGAAGTTATAAAAAAGGGGATTTATACTAAAAAGGCATTGCAGGCTGTATAAAACAGAAATGGGGATTGCCATATGGGATTTTTTGACAATTATTTTATTGAAGTTAAAAATGGTTCTAAAGTTACTTACAGTGAAAGTGATTTGAATAAGCTTGACAGGATGTATGAAAGTGAAGTCCTGGCAAAGAAAAATAAGAAAATCATATCACCTATGCGTAAAGAAATGCAGAGAAGTTTCCATTCGCAGGTAAGGGACTATGCCTTCGAGCGTATTCTGGACAGGCATTTATACACTTTTAAATACCTGCTTGTAATACCAGACCCATATGGGGCAGCAAAGCAGACTGCACTTATACTATTTAACTCTTCTAAAACATGCCAGGTACATTACTGTGTGGAAGGTGATACTCCTGAATATAATTTTGAGGGAGATTCTGTACCAGGCACAAGGCACAGGGTAGCAATTATGGGGCTTTACCAGGGCAGGAATAATAAGGTGGATTTAAAACTTATAGACGAAGAAAACCATGTTATAAAGCACAGGATAATAAATATATATGTGCCACCTGTGGCAGACAGGTTAAAAAGCATTGTATGCAGAACAGACAAACAAATGTCACATTTTCCATTTATTCTGTTAAATGGAATAAATTTCAATCCAATAGTAATTGACGGCGAAGGCAAAATCCGTTATTCACTGCAGTGCAGGACAGGCAGGCTTGGCATGATACCATTACAGAACGGGCGTTTCCTGCTTGCTGATAAGACAGCAAACCGTATGAATAGTTTTGGAAAAGTGCAGCCATGCAGATACCATGAAATGGATTATATGGGAAGGGTTTACAGGACATTCCTGCTTGAATATAGTATAGGACGCGCTGTGGCACAGTATGGCAATTCACTGTTCCTTGTTACATCATCAGATAAAAACCATATTTCAGACTGTATTATAGAACTTGATATGGACAGTGGCAAGATTATTAACAAGTGTGATATTTCTACAGTTTTAAGTGATAAATACCGTACAATAAGGAACTGGGCAGACATTACAAGAATTGAATACCATGAGGGCATGATGTATGTTACAGTTAAAAAACTGCATTGTATATTAAAACTTGACTGGAGTAAGAGAAAATTAAAATGGGTAATTTCACCTCCTTTAGCATGGAAAGGAACATTTGTAGAAAAATACCTTTTAAAAGGTGCCGGGTTAAATGGCGCAATCTGTATGTGTCCTGATTATATGACTGTACCAGGCATTTGCAGTGGTGAATATGATATTATATTATTTGATACACGTTCAGCAAGCAGGGTTAAAACAGGACATAAGCCCTTTAACAGTTCAGTTGCCAAGGTAATCCATATTAATGAAGAAGAAGGAACTTACAGCCTGAAGGACAGGATAAAACTTGAGAAATCCCGGAAGTACGGCAGTGCATTTTATTCTGGTGACAGCAAATATATGCTTGTAGCAGAAGGCATTTTAAAGGATAAAAAATTAAAGTATAAAGCATGTATAGCTGAAGCAGATGCTTCAAATAGTGAGATTACCAAGAGGACAGAATTTTCAAAGATATTTTTAAGTACATGGGAATTTAAGCCGTGTACAGAGGACTACTGCCAGGCATTAGAGATAAACAGGGATGCCATCGCAGGAAGTTTAACACCACCAGCAGAATTTGAAGGCCAGCTTCCACCACTTGCGGATGAAAGGATTGACAGGGAATATTTTGGAAGGGCAAGATTATGTGACAGCCTGTTCCTTTTTGCAATGATGCCAGGCATGGCAGAGAGGATATATTTTATTGGGGAAAATAATAAATATGTCCAGGAATACCAGGGCATAGAGCCAGCAGAAAGAAAGATGTTTTTTGCCATAACACTTGAAAACTTAAGGCCAGATGAATATTTTGTATATGTGGAAAGTGAAGGAATGGCATATAAGCTCAGGAATGAAATCAGGATTACTGGCAAAAAGGATAAAAAGGGATAAGAACCCAAATACCAGAGCATATCTGGAAATTAAATATAAGATGGAGGAGATTATGAACCAATTATCACATTTAGATGAACTGGAGGCAGAAGCAATCTATATTATGCGTGAGGTTGCAGCAGAGTGTGAAAAACCTGTTATGCTGTATTCTATTGGAAAAGACAGTTCGGTTATGCTTCATATTGCATTAAAAGCATTTTATCCGGAGAAACCTCCTTTTCCATTCCTTCATGTAGATACTACATGGAAGTTTAAGGAGATGATACAGTTCCGTGACCATATGGCAGAGAAATATGGGCTGGAAATGCTTGTATATACTAATGAAGAGGGCAGAAGCCAGGGCATTAACCCGTTTGACCACGGTTCTGCATATACTGATATTATGAAAACACAGGCGCTTAAACAGGCACTTGACAAATACCAGTTTACGGCAGCATTTGGTGGCGGAAGGCGTGATGAAGAGAAATCCAGGGCAAAAGAAAGGATTTTCTCATTCAGGAATTCTGCACATGCATGGGACCCTAAGAACCAGAGACCTGAGATGTGGAAGCTTTTTAATACAAAGATATTCAAAGGTGAAGAAACCAGGGTATTTCCGCTTTCTAACTGGACAGAAAAGGATATATGGCAATATATAAGAAGGGAAAATATTGAGATACCATCACTTTATTTTGCAAAGGAACGTCCTGTTGTTTACAGGGATGGCAATATAATAATGGTAGATGATGACAGGATGAAGCTAGAGCCTGGCGAAGAACCTGTAATGAAAAAAGTGCGTTTCCGTACACTTGGATGTTATCCTCTTACAGGAGGTATTGAGTCGGATGCGGATACACTTGACGCAATTATAGAGGAAACATTAAGTGCAGTGTCTTCTGAAAGGACAAGCAGGGTAATTGACAACGAGGCAGCAGGAAGCATGGAGAGAAGAAAGAGAGAGGGGTATTTCTAAGATGCAGAGTTTACTTAAATTTATTACATGTGGCAGTGTAGATGATGGCAAATCAACTCTTATAGGCCATATGCTGTATGATGCAAAACTGCTTTTTGCAGACCAGGAAAGGGCGCTTGAGCTTGACAGCAAAGTTGGAAGCACAGGCGGCGCAGTTGATTATTCGCTTCTTCTTGACGGGCTTATGGCTGAAAGGGAGCAGGGCATTACTATTGATGTGGCGTACCGCTATTTTACTACAGACAACAGAAGTTTTATAGTTGCAGATACGCCAGGCCATGAGGAGTATACAAGAAATATGGCAGTAGGGGCTTCATTTGCAGACCTTGCAGTTATACTTGTAGATGCGTCAAAGGGTGTACTTGTGCAGACAAAACGCCATACACGTATATGTGCGCTTATGGGAATTAAACATGTTGTGTATGCTATTAATAAAATGGACCTTATAGATTATGACCAGAATACGTTTAAGGATATTTCAAGAAATATCAAAAAGATGACAGCAGAATATGAATTTGATTCAATGTTTATAATACCTGTATCTGCTACAGTAGGGGACAATATAACTAATGTGTCACCAAGAATGCCTTGGTTTAAGAAAGGGACACTTCTTAATTACCTTGAAAATATAAATGTGTCTGCTGAGGCAGAGGGCACAGGGTTTGTTATGCCTGTACAGAGGGTATGCCGTCCAGACCATACATTCCGTGGATTCCAGGGACAGATTGAGTCAGGAAGTGTATCAGAAGGTGATGAGGTAGTGTCACTTCCAAGCGGTGAAACTGCCAAGGTTAAGGCTATATATAACCAGAATGCATTTATGTCAAATAAAACGTCTGGCAGTGCATTTAAGGGACAGGCGGTTACAATACAGCTTGACAGGGAAGTGGATGTGTCACGTGGCTGTATGCTTTGTAAAGATGCCAGTCTTGTTGTGGGAAAGATGTTTACGGCAAAGCTTCTCTGGATGGATGATACAAAACTTGTTGCAGGCAAGAATTATTTCCTGAAAATTGGCACTAAAATGGTTCCAGCTGTTGTAATGAACATTAAATATAAGATTGATGTTAATGAAGGGAACCATGTGCAGACAGATAAACTCTATAAAAATGAAATTGCAGTCTGCGATATTTCATGTTCTGATAAAATTGTATTTGATGAATTTAAGAACCATAAAGAACTTGGAAGTTTTATTCTTATTGACCGTATAACTAATATGACTTCTTCATGTGGTGTAGTTGAACATCCACTGCGCAGGGATGACAACCTTACATGGCATAATATGGATATAACACGTGAACTCCGTGCAGGGCAGAAAGCACAAAAACCAGTTACAATCTGGCTTACAGGTCTGTCTGGTGCAGGAAAGTCTACAATAGTCAATGAACTTGAGAAAAAACTTTATGCAGATGGAAAGCATACAATGGTACTTGATGGTGACAATATCCGTATGGGCCTTAATAAGAACCTTGGCTTTAAAGAACAGGACAGAATAGAGAATATAAGACGTATTGCGGAAGTTTCAAAGCTTATGAATGATGCAGGAATAATTGTGCTTACGTCATTTATATCACCATTCCGTCTTGACAGGCGCAATGCAAAAGATATTATTGGCAGTGACAGTTTTATTGAAGTTTATATAAGTACACCAATTGAAGAGTGTGAAAAACGTGATGTCAAAGGGCTTTATAAGAAAGCCAGGAGTGGTGATATACCTAACTTCTCAGGTATTTCAAGCCCATATGAAGCGCCTGAAAATCCTCAGATTGAAATAGATACAACAGGAAAGAGCTTAGAAGAATCGGTAGACTATATAATGGAGAAACTGGAAGAATATATGTAATTTTAAAATTATATATAACAGAATACCATATAGCAGCTGGTGTTTTACAAGGGCATATCCTGGCAGCACAACGCCATACCAGCCACTTGTGTTTCTGCGGCTGGTAAGAGCAGCTTCACTTGTGGGTTAAATGCTGCCTGGTGTGCATATTAGAATTTAGAATTATATATTTGCATTGTAGAAAAGAGGAAAGCGATGGATTTGCAAAGAGAACTTGAAGTATCTATAAAGGCATCTATTGAAGCGGGACATGCTATTATGGATGTTTATAATAATGCAGCGGATATGCAGGTAACTTATAAAGATGGTGATATGCCGCTTACTGCTGCTGATAAAGCTTCTAATAAAATAATTGTGGATATGCTCAGAAAGGAGTTTCCACAATATAGTATTTTATCTGAAGAAGAAAAGGATGACAAGAGCCGTCTTGCTAATGATTTTTGCTTTGTAGTTGACCCGCTTGACGGCACTAAAGAATTCATAAAGAGGAACGGGCAGTTTACTGTTAATATTGCCCTTTCTTATAAGCATAAATCTGTAATGGGTGTTATATATGTGCCTGTAACTGGAGAGTTATATTATGCTTCACAGGGCAAAGGTGCATTTCTTGATAATGGGAATGGGAATGCAGTGCAGATTAAAGTATCAGGCTGCACAGATACCAATAAAATACGTCTTGTAATGAGCAGCTCACATGGATGTGAGCAGATGGACAAACTGGTTGAAAAGTATAAAATATCTAATTTTGTAAAAATGGGAAGTTCCCTTAAGGGCTGTGTTGTAGCAAGGGGTGACGCAGAGGTCTATTACAGGTTTAACCCTACAATGGAGTGGGATACAGCGGCAATGCAGTGTATAGCAGAAGAAGCAGGAGCTATATTTATGCAGATGGATGACACACCTATGCTCTATAACAGGGAAGACAGCCTTAATTCAAAAGGATTTTATATTATAAATAATATTTGTAACAAGCTGGAATTACAGGATTAAGGTATATAGTTAAGCGGGGGTTATAATGGATGGGCTCATTGAAGAAAATTAACAGGCAGTTATCAACTACACAGGTAATTGCCCTGGGTTTTATAAGTGCAATCCTTATAGGTGCAGTAGTCCTTTCACTGCCGGTATCTTCTGCCAGTGGGGAGTTTACACCGTTTATTGACAGTCTTTTTACATCAGCAACATCTGTATGTGTAACAGGGCTTGTTGTTGTCACAACAGCAACACACTGGAGCCTGTTTGGCAAAGCCGTTATACTTGTGCTTATACAGCTTGGAGGTCTTGGCATAGTTTCGTTTACAACAGGTATAATGATGGTTATTGGCAGAAGGATAACCCTAAGGGACAGAATGCTGCTTGAAGACGCCTTAAACCTTGATACGCTTAGCGGGCTTGTTAAATTTCTCCAGAGGATATTTAAAGGTACATTTTTAGTTGAGGGAATAGGTGCTGTCTGTTATTCATTTGTATTTATTCCGCAATATGGCATTATAAAAGGCATATGGTATTCTGTTTTCCATTCAGTATCTGCATTCTGCAATGCAGGTATTGACATACTTGGAAGTGACAGCTTTGTACCATATGCATTAAATGCCTGGATAAATATTGTAACAATGTGCCTTGTAATAATGGGAGGCATAGGATTTCTGGTATGGTGGGATGTTACAAATAATATAAAGAAATTAATACATCATGAATATACAGTAAAAATGGCTGTTAAAAAACTTCATATTCATTCTAAAATAGTAATTATAACAACGTTTTTCCTTATAACATGTGGTGCAGTTCTTGTATTTGCGCTGGAATTTAATAATCCTGATACTATTGGCAATATGGGTCCTGGCAATAAAATCCTGGCAAGTTTTTTCCAGTCAGTAGTGCTCCGGACGGCAGGTTTCATGACATTTTCACAAGCTGGAATGCACAGCCCGGCAATTATTATCTGCCTGTTCCTTATGTTTATAGGAGGTTCTTCTATAAGTACATCAGGAGGAATTAAAACAACAACATTTGCAGTGTTATTTTTAAGCACGCGTGCAACAATAAAGGGAAGCACGCATCTTGTTGTGTTTAACAGGACTATTCCTCATAAAACAGTACAAAAGGCACTTGCTGTAACAGTAGTAAGCTTTACAGCACTGTTAATAGCAGTATTTACACTTCACATTGCAGAAGGAGGTTCACTGCTTGATGCAACATTTGAAGTAACAAGTGCGGTTGCTACAGTAGGCTTGTCAAGGGATTTTACTGCTACAATGGGAATAGCAGGTAAGCTGATAATAACATTTTGTATGTATCTTGGAAGGATAGGCCCTATATCTATGGTAATATTTTTTAACAGGCAGCAGCAAGGCAGCAAATATTTTTCATATCCACATGAAGATATTACTGTTGGATAATAAAGAATGGCATGTTGCCAGAAATTATGTGATACAATATATTTGTAAGATGGATGGCAGATACAAGGGCATATTGCCATAGATTTACGTTTTTATATTATTAGTGTAATGGAATGGAGGAAAGCATGGACAAATCATTTGCAGTTTTTGGCTTAGGGAAGTTTGGGCGCAGTGTTGCAACAGAGCTTGCTAATGCTGGCGCTGATGTGCTGGCTATTGATAATGACAAAGAAAGGGTACATGCCCTTGCAGATATTGTAACATGTGCTGTAGCAGTTGATATCCGTGATACAGAAGCTATGGAAGCCCTTGGTATTTCAAATATGGATGCAGTTGTTGTGGCTATTACAAGAAGCCTTGATGCAAGCATACTGGCAACAATTTTTGCCAAAGAGGCAGGAGTACCATATGTAATTGCAAAATCACAGGATGAAACCCACTCTAAAATATTAAAGAAAGTGGGTGCAGATAAAGTAGTACGCCCTGAACTTGAAACAGGGATAAGGACTGCAAGGCATCTTGCAACAGGAAATATACTGGATTTTGTTGAGCTTTCCGAAACAATTAAAATGTTAGAAATAAATATAAAACAAGAATGGGCGGGCTGTACATTGCGCGAACTAGACTTGCGTGGCAGGGAACATATTAATGTTATTGCAATACGTAAAGACGGTGAACTTATAGTAAACCCGGACCCTGACAGTATATTAGCACCAGATTTGTCAATGTTAATAACAGTAGAGAAAAAATACCTGCACAGGATTATAAAATAACAATATCCGCCCATAAAAACTTTAAACAAACTGTAACATATAAATTCCAACATCCAGGCTAATATATGACCTGGATGCTGGTTTAATTAAATTACTGTGGTGTATTAATATTATGTAAATCAGATTAGCGATTTATAGAGCATTGTAATATCTTCTACGCTTGTTTCTTTTGGATTTCCTGGCCTGCAGGCATCATCATAAGCAGACTGTGCAAGGAAAGGAATATCTTCTTCTTTAACAATTTCTTTTAAATCTGCTGGGATTCCTACATCAGAAGAAAGCTGTTTTACAGCGTCTATAGCAGCTTTACGGTATTCTTCCTGTGTCATGTTTTCTGTGCCTTTTACGCCCATTGCCTTAGCAATATCACGGTATTTTTCACCTGTTGCCTCTGCATTATATTCCATAACTGTAGGAAGTATAATTGCATTCGCAATTCCGTGAGGGGTATCATATAAAGCACCAAGGGGATGTGCCATTGAATGTACTATTCCAAGGCCAACATTAGAAAAGCCCATGCCAGCAACATACTGTCCAAGTGCCATTCCTTCACGGCCTTCAGGTGTATTATCTACAGCGCCTCTTAAAGAACGTGATATAATTTCTATAGCTTTAAGATGGAACATATCTGAAAGTTCCCATGCACCTGCTGTAATATAACCTTCTATTGCATGTGTAAGAGCATCCATTCCAGTTGCAGCAGTAAGCCCTTTTGGCATAGAAGCCATCATCCCAGGGTCGACAAATGCAACAACAGGAATATCATGAGGGTCAACACATACCATTTTACGGTTCTTTTCTGCATCAGTAATCACGTAGTTAATAGTAACTTCTGCGGCAGTGCCTGCTGTTGTTGGTACTGCAAGAATAGGTACAGATTTGTTTTTAGTATCTGCCACGCCCTCAAGGCTTTTTATGTCTGCAAATTCCGGGTTATTGATAACTATCCCTATTGCTTTTGCAGTATCCATAGAAGAACCGCCGCCTATTGCAATAAGGTAATCTGTACCAGCTTTTTTATATGCTTCAACTCCAGTCTGCACGTTTTCAATAGTAGGGTTTGGCTTTATATTGGAATAAAGTTCATAGTCCATATTGTTTTCTGAAAGAACATCAATAACTTTTTGTGTAACCCCAAATTTCACAAGGTCAGGATCAGAACATATAAAGGCTTTCTTAAATCCTCTTGCCTTTACTTCTGTAGCAATTTCTTTAACTGCACCATCACCATGATAAGACGTTTCATTTAAAATAAACCTGTTTGCCATTATAACAAAATCCTCCTTATTTTTTAGTAAATAGTAAATTACTTTAGAATATATTATACATAATAAAAATCTAAAAATCAATATACAGCTTATATATGACACATCCGTTTTATAAAATTTCCAGTTATAATTCCGGGTCTGCCAGCGCAGAATAACTGGAAATTTTCTTAATTTGTTTGCAGCCCATTAATGTACTTGTAATGAAAAAAATTTTTAATGTATTTGCAATTTGGGCATTTTGTTATATAATAGAATTAACATTATTAGTTCTGGATTAAGGAGAGTGGAAAACAGGTTAGTACAATATACTAGTACAGGTTTAATGGAAGGGAGGTCCACAAATATGAAGATTGGCGGAACTGATACAATAGAAGTGCAACAATATAAAGGAACAATGAACAGCCAGACATCAGCAGTAGCAACAGACTCTGAAACAAAGAGTTTCCAGAGCCAGATTGCAAGTGCACAAACACAGCTCCAGAAGTTGTCTGCTGATAATGAGATGAGTTCTGAGGAAAAGGCGAAGAAGCGCCAGGAAATACAAAAGCAGATTATGGAGCTTAACAATATGCTCAGGGAGCGTAAGGCAGAGCTTCGGAGAGAGAAACAGCAGAAAGCAACGGAAGAGAATAGCAGTAATGAAGAGGCGCTGCCAGGACAGCAGGATAAGCCAGAGGTTGTACATATAGAGAGTAATACATCTTCATCACCAGGAATATCATCAAGGTATATGAAGTCAGTTATCTCAGCAGATGCTGCAATAGACAAGGCAGAACTGGCTGACAATATTTCTAATGAACTGGAAAGCAGGGTACAGGTTCTCCAAGGTGAAATAAGGCAGGCAGAAGCTAATGGTGGTTATGTAGAGGCTAAAAAGGGTGAGGTACAATCCCTGGAGAATAAAGTAGCTAAAATCTCTGGTGCAAAGATGAATATTATAAGTGGTGCTATAAATGAAATGAAACAGGCTGTAAAGGAGGCAGGAAAGAAAGATTCCAATACCAGCCAGAACACAAATGAAGTAGCAAAGAAGCCGGCAGATGTACCATCAAAAGACTTTACAACGAAGAAGCAGCAAGTTGGGATGTATACAAAAGGGAAAATTTTTTCTAATGTTGAATTCCATTTCTAATAACATGATGCAGGATTGCGGGGCAATGCAGCAATCCCCAACATCATAACATATATTTAAGGAAATATAAAATGCCACTTTTATCTGGTAATTATATTATACCAGGCATAAGTGGCATTATTTGTGTATGTAAAATATAAAAATTTTATTTATTTACTTGTATTTTCTGAAAGGGATGTTTTAATATTATCTGCTGTATTATCTATTATATCTATAAGTTTATTAGAAGTTTCCTTGGTGGTAATGTCACTTTTTGTGTAGTTTTGTGGTGCTGGTGTATCTGGCTCAATTCCTGAAATCAGGTTGTTGTAGTTTACTTTTTGTCCAGCACACTGCATTGAAAGATTATTTAAGCTGGTTTGTGCCTTTACAGCAGCATCTTGTCCTGCAGCAAGCTGGTTATAGTAGTTGTCCTCTTCCGCCTTATAAGCTTCAGTTATTTTGCCATCAGCACTAATAGCTTTTAATACAAACATGGTTGAAAGAGTTCCGTTTTCAGAAGTTTTTGATGTTTCCGATGCTATAATTTCAATTACAGATGGAATTTGCATTTGGAAGTCATTCCATATTTTGTTAATTTCATCAAGATTTTTCTGGAAAACTTCCTTATCTGCATCATTTTCTGCCTGGTTAATAAATTCGTTTAATTTTGCCTGGTACTGGTTCTGTTGCATGCTTCCTATACGTTTAAACTTATTTATAAGTTCTGTAAGGGATTTTTCTGCTGCTGACTGTTTTGTTTCAAGCAGCATGATTTCCTGGCGGAGTGCTTTAATTTTCTCTGTCTTTTCTTTTCTTTCAGCAGGAAGTTCCTGGCCATTAGCATCTTTAGGGGTTGAACTTACAAGTGATGGTGATATAGATGCTGCCATCATATCAAGTACCCTTGCAAGCCCTTCAGGTGTACCATGGTTTGTTGCACGTACATCAACATGGTATTTAGCAGAGTTGTCAGAACTTCTTGTATTAGAACTATGGGAACTTACACTTCCGCTTATATTGACTTTCACAATTCCAAGGTTAAGTGAACCAGATGCTGTTGCACTTAAATCCGTTGCACTTTCACTCTTTTCGCTTTCTTTTACTTCCATATCGAATAAAATATTGACTTCATCAACCTGCAGGTTTGGTATAGGAACAATAGCAAGCATTGGCACATCAATTTTCATTTCATCTTCGTTTGTTGTGCCATCTTCATTAAAAGATTTCTTTTCAAACTGGAAAGATGCTTTTCTGGTATTTCCATTTTCGTCAAAACCAACTTTATTTATAAAATTTGCAGTGCTGTCTGCAAGCTGCATACTTGCGTCTGCTGCTGCGCGCAGCGGGCCTCCAATTAAATTCTGCATGTCAAGTCCTGAAAATTTATCTCCTATAGCCATATAATAGTCCTCCTTTAAGATTAGTTAAATTTTGTTTACGATTATTACGTCTACAAATACTGGTGTGTAATCTGTAAGTGCAAGGCAAGGCACACCGGTTTTTTGTGTGTTATCTGTTGCAATATATAACATCTTCAAAGAGCCGTCTGGCATAAAATAGAATTCAAGTCCAGAAAGGTATTCTTCCAGAAGCAGGATATTAAGGTATTTTTTTAATTTTGTAGTATATCTGTTTAATTTATTTTCCATATTGTATACCATTTATTAGTCTTGTAACCATATTGGTTTTCTCTGGAAACCAATATGGTATGTTGTCTGTTGCATTAACAATTCATGTTCTCCAATTGAATATCGTCCAATTGTAATATCTTTTCCAATAATTATGCCCTTTGGGAATTCATTAAGGCATTTGTTCAGCAGGTCTGTCTGCGCCTGTTTTGACTGTGGTGACAAAGGGTTATTAGGATTGACACTGCCTATAGTAACTGTTTTTACAAAGTGTATGTCTTCAAAAGTTTTCTTGTTATTGTTCTGCAATGCAAATTCCCCTTTCCTCCAATTCCGCAATCTCATTGTCCAGCAGGGCTTCTTTAATTTTCAGGATTTTAGTAAGTATATCTTGCTTCATATTTTCGTATTTCTGTTTATTGAATTCCTTGTTGTCTGTAAAGAAGGAATTATTTGCTGTCTCGTTTTCTTTAATAAATTCTGAAATATCATTATAAAGCCCATGCAAGATATCTGCCTGTTTTTGCAAGTTTCTTTTCTGGTCAAAACTGGTTTGTAATGCTTCTGGTATATCTCTGCTACTGGTTAATGGAGATGCCCCAAGTTTTTTTGAAACAGGGCTGGAATCCAGTGCATCAGTAATCCTCATATAACCTTCAGTTACACTGGCAGATTTTAACTTTATTTTGTATTCTATTTTAGGAAGTTCATCAGTTTTTCTTGTCTGTGGTGAACAAATCCTGCCAACAATACTTTTTTTGTTTTGCTTGTCTTCTAAAACAGCCACTTCGGTCTGGAAATCCACCTCAGCGTTTTTAATATTAAGGCTGGGAATTTGTATAAGTGATAAAAGCGGTACTTGCATTTCAACTTTTTCTATATATGTATCATTATTTTCAGATGGATGAAGCTTATCATATTCTATATTAAGATTTTTTAAAAACAGTACCTCTTCATTACCAGTATGTTTTACAGTCCCCAGACTCTTAAGGTTATCAATAAGTGATATGCTAAGGTTCATATTAGATAGGGCAACTGCTTTTAGTGGTGCATATACAAGGTCATTCAGTGGAAAGAACTGGCTTGTATCATTTGTAATTTCATCTGTTTTATAATGTTTTGTTTCCTGCTTGTCCGTAGCCTTGCCTTTGTTATCATGCATACCAGTGGCATTGTCTTTTTCTAGATTCACAGCCATATGTATTTTCTTCCTTTCTAATATGGTATAAAAGTATTATATAAAGCCGTTAAAAGTGCTATATATTATATATGCAAGATAATTGGCAAATAGAACGTTTTAATGAATTAAATTAACATTTCATGCTTAAATCCCCATTTTATGTGGTCTGTCAAACTAATTACAACATAAAACCAGCCCCAGAAGCCTTATAAAAATACAATACCCAAAAAATGTGGCAAATTTGTCAATTTTCCCCAAGATTGTCCCGTGGCAGGCATCAGAAAGGGAAATAGTCCCAATGTATAAGGATTACACCAGAGAACCAGGTATGTATGCTGGCACAGGCGGGGCGTATGTAAAGATTGTGGAAAGTTAACATAGAATTAACATGCACGCACTTTTAGAATTAACATAGATGAATCTATACTTTGTTTGTACAAAAAAATTTAAAGGAGTGTGTTTATTTATGAAGAAAGTTATTACATTTGCAGTTGCATTAGCATTGCTTGCAGTAGTTATGGCAGGATGTGGTACAGACAATCCATCCAGTAAGACAGATACGGGTGGCAGAAAAGAAGAAAATACGCAAACCGTATCTACAGATGGTTCTACCTCAATGGAAAAGGTTATTGGCTTCCTAAGTGAAGCATATATGGAAGAAAATGGGAAAATTAAAGTTACATATAATCCCACAGGTTCCAGTTCAGGTATACAGGCGGTATCAGAGGGAAGATGTGATATCGGGCTAGCAAGCCGGGACCTGAAAGATGAGGAACAGGCAGACTTAACCGCTACAGTGGTTGCTATTGATGGAATTGGAATTGTTATAAACCCGGATAATCCGGTTTCTGATTTGAGTGTGGAACAAATTGGCAGGATTTATTCTGGAGAGATTAGTAACTGGAAAGAGGTTGGCGGGAAAGATGCGCCTATTGTCTGCATTGGACGGGAAGCAGCATCTGGAACAAGGGACGGTTTTGAGGAAGTTACTGGTACAAAGGATAAATGCAAATATTCCCAGGAACTTACATCAACAGGTGATGTAATACAAACCGTGGCTGGTAATCCAAATGCCATTGGCTATGCTTCTGTTGCTTCTGTAAATGATAGTGTCAAGGCAGCCAGTGTTGAAGGCGTAGAACCAACAACAGAGACAATCCAGGACGGCCAGTATAAAATCCAGAGGAACTTTGTGCTAGTCACAAAAAAAGATACCCCTCTTTCCAAAGCAGCACAGGATTTCTTCAGCTTCGCTACAAGTGAACAGGCAGATAGCCTGATTATGCAGGCTGGAGCAGTACCAATCAAAAGATAGTGGAGGCTAGTGTGAAAAATATATCTAATACAGTAAAAAGAACAGCAAGACTGATAGAAAAAACAATGAACCTGCTGTTTCTGATGTGTGGCATGCTTACCATTCTGTTTGTCATACTTATTACAGTATTCCTTGTGATAAGTGGGATTCCAGCAATACAAAATATTGGAATTTCTGATTTTCTTTTTGGAAAGACATGGGCATCCACCGCTTCTCCTCCTTCCTATGGTATCTTGCCGTTTATCCTGGCATCAGTATATGGAACTTGTGGGGCAATAATTATTGGAGTACCCATAGGGCTTTTATGTGCCATTTTCCTGGCGGAAATGTCTCCACAGGGAATTGGCAGCATTGTGAGAAATGTAGTGGATTTGCTGGCAGGAATTCCTTCTGTTGTTTATGGACTGGTGGGAATGATACTGATTGTACCAAGTGTCAGGGAAATCTTTCATCTTCCTGATGGGGCAAATCTGTTTTCTGCTATACTTGTCCTTACTATTATAATACTTCCTTCGGTTATATCTGTTTCGGAGACAGCGGTTAAGGCAGTACCTAAGGAATATAAGGAGGCATCCCTTGCATTGGGTGCGACTAAGACAGAAACAGTATTTAAGGTAGTTGTACCAGCGGCAAGAAGTGGAATCATTACAGCTATTGTGCTGGGAATTGGCAGGGCAACTGGCGAGGCAATGGCTGTGATGATGGTAGCAGGAAATGTCGCCAATATGCCAAAACTATTTGGCAGTGTACGGTTTCTGACAACAGCCGTAGCAAGTGAAATGTCTTATTCTTCCGGATTGCAGCGGCAGGCACTCTTTTCCATTGCCCTTGTGTTGTTCTTGTTTATTATGGCTATAAATCTTGTTTTAAACTTAGTTGTGAAAAGAGGTGGGCAGGATGGCTGATACAATTTCCAAATCAAGAAAAATAAAAGGATTACTCTTGAATATTATAATGTATCTGGCAGTTGGATTAATTTGTATTCTTCTGATTGGATTGATTGGGTATATTCTTTATCGTGGAATTCCTTATATTTCATGGGAACTTATTTCCACGAAACCCAGTCTCCTAAAGGGAACAGTTGGAATTCTGCCTAATATTCTTAATACAATATATATTATCATTCTGACGCTTATTATTGTATTGCCACTTGGGGCAGGTGCTGCTATTTATCTGAATGAGTATGCAACGAACAGAAAACTTGTGAGGATAATTGAACTGGCAACAGAAACACTTGCAGGAATTCCATCTATTATATATGGCCTGACCGGTATGCTGGTGTTTGTACAGTTTTTCTCATTGGGAACAAGCCTGCTAGCAGGTTCACTTACGCTTGTGATTATGACACTGCCAACGGTTATACGGACAACACAGGAAAGCCTGAAAACAGTACCTGATACATACCGGGAAGGTTCATTAGGCCTGGGTGCTGGAAAATGGTATATGGTCCGTACAGTTGTCCTGCCCTGTGTTATTGATGGTGTTGTGACAGGATGTATTTTGTCCATAGGCAGAATTGCAGGAGAAAGTGCGGCACTTTTGTTTACTGCTGGAATGGCAAATGAAATGTTAAGTATATTGGAGGCTGTACAGCCAGGAAATGCTGGTTCTTCCCTTACCGTTGCCCTTTATATGTATGCAAAGGAACGGGGGCAGTTTGATGTTGCCTTTGGGGTTGCTGTTATACTGCTGGTGTTGACATTACTAATCAATATGTCAGCGAAACTGGCAGCAAAAAAACTAAAGAAAGAATAAAAGCATAATATAAATCTTCCGCTCAACAAGTTTGTGTTTGTGGGCTAATAGATAACAAGCCTGGTATGCGTAAAAACAGCGCAGAAATGGAGTAAGATATGAATGATATGGTTACAACAAAAGATTTGAATTTATGGTATGGTTCAAACCATGCCCTGAAAAATATTAGTTTGTCTCTGCCGGAAAAGGAAATTACGGCTTTGATTGGGCCTTCTGGATGTGGCAAATCCACTTACTTAAAGACACTAAACCGTATGAATGATTTAGTGGAGAATTGCCGGATTGAGGGTGAGATAAGGCTGTCAGGAACAGACATTTACCAGGAAATAGATGTCAATATTTTGCGTAAACGTGTGGGAATGGTGTTCCAGAAACCAAACCCATTTCCTATGAGTATTTATGACAATATTGCCTATGGGCCAAGGATACATGGAATTAAATCTAAAGTGAAACTAGATGAAATTGTGGAGCGTTCTCTTACACAGGCTGCTATCTGGGAAGAATGTAAAGACAGGCTGGGAAAGAGTGCGTTAGGGATGAGTGGCGGGCAGCAGCAGAGGCTCTGTATCGCAAGAGCCCTTGCTGTTGGACCAGAGGTTCTTCTGATGGATGAGCCTACATCAGCCCTTGACCCAATTTCCACTTCCAAGATTGAAGACCTGGTGCTGGAGTTAAAGGAAAATTATACAATTATTATGGTAACGCACAATATGCAGCAGGCGGTGAGAATTGCGGATAAAACGGCTTTCTTTTTGTTAGGGGAGGCCGTGGAGTCTGGAAGTACGGAAAAGATGTTTTCATCCCCTTCTGACAAGAGGACAGAGGATTATATTACAGGGAGGTTTGGATAATGCGGAATAAATTTGACAGACAGTTATCACAGCTTAATGCAGAGTTAATCACAATGGGCGCACTGTGTGAGGAGGCAATTACCAATGCAGTAAAATATCTGACAGACAGTAATGAGGATAGCAGAGAAGCCTGTCTTGCAGCTGACAGCCAGATTGATGAAAAGGAACGGGATATTGAAACACTCTGTATTAAACTGCTTTTGCAGCAGCAGCCGGTGGCAGGGGATTTGCGGGTAGTTTCCGCTGCGCTGAAAATGATTTCTGATATGGAACGGATTGGAGACCAGGCATCGGACATCGTGGAAATAGCACCCTATGTGGCAGAAAGCGGGATTGAAGGCAGTACACATATCCGGGATATGGCAGATGCTACTATTAAAATGGTTTCAGAAAGCGTTGAATCCTTTGTGAAGATGGATATGGATATTGCTTATCAGACAATAGAACATGACAATCTGGTGGATGAATTGTTTGACAAGGTAAAGGACGAGCTGATAAAATCAATAACAGAAGGTGGACGTAATGCGGAAGCACTGATTGATTTGCTGATGATTGCAAAATATTTTGAACGCATTGGAGACCACGCGGAAAACATTGCGGAGTGGGTAGTGTATTCCATTACGGGAAAACATAAAAATCTATCCTGCCATCATGAACAGGATACCAGGAGGGGAACGCATGATTTATCTGGTGGAAGATGATGACAATATCAGAAAACTTGTGAAGTATGCTCTGGCAAAAGAGGGATTTGAGGTGGAAGGTTTCTCTGTTCCAACAAAATTTTGGGAAAATATGTGTACTGTCATGCCGGAGCTTATAATACTGGACATTATGCTTCCAGAAGAAGATGGTTTATCTATTCTTAAAAAATTAAAAAATAACAATAAAACAGAGCAGATTCCTGTTATTATGCTCACAGCAAAAAACAGTGAATTTGACAAGGTGACAGGTCTTGACATGGGGGCAGATGACTATATCGCGAAGCCTTTCGGGACAATGGAACTGATTTCAAGAGTGCGGGCAGTTATCCGCCGCTATGATAAAACGAGGCAGAAGAAAGTATTTCAGGTTGGGGAACTGTATGTAGATACTGCAAAGCACATTATTTTAGTTTCTGGCCAGGAAATACCTCTTTCCTATAAGGAGTATCTGCTGCTGGCTGTCCTTCTGGAAGCAGAAGGCAATGTGGTAGACCGTAACACCCTGCTTACCAGAGTGTGGGGTGAATATTATACTGAGTCAAGAACCCTGGATGTCCATATCCGTAAGCTGCGGGTAAAGCTGGGTAATGCAGGCAGCCTGGTCCAGACAGTAAAGGGCATTGGTTATAAAATAGGAGGTGGCAGCAATGTATAAAAAAATATTCAGGTCTTCCTTTTTGACAGCCTTTCTTGTCCTGGTTGCGGCTATAGCCTTGATTATGGGGATTTTATTTCATTTCTTTGAAGCACAGATACAGACAGAACTTGAGAATGAAGCAGGATATCTTTCACAGGCAGTTGAAAAGGCAGGCATCCGTTTTTTTGATGGGTTTGAGAAACAGTCTGGCCGGGTTACTTTAACCGATGCAGAGGGGAAGGTATTGTTTGACAGTGATACAGAAGCAGAAAAACTTGATAACCATGCAGACAGGGAAGAAATCAATGCAGCCATGAAAAACGGGACAGGAAAGAGTATCCGTTATTCACAGACTTTAACAGAAAAAACTGTAAATTATGCGGTAAAACTTTCTGATGGCAGCATCTTAAGGGTTTCCACAACACAGTATACAGTGGCCATGGTTCTGCTTAGAATACTCCAGCCAGTTCTGGTTGTGCTGGCAGCTGCACTGGTTCTGACATTAGTGCTTTCGCTAAGGGTATCAAAAGCAATTATAGAACCAATTAATAATCTTGATTTGGAATCTCCAGAAAATAATGTGGCATATGAGGAACTGGCACCTCTTCTGAAAAAACTGGCAAAACAGAACAGAACTATTGAGGAACAGCTTGCAGATGCCCATAAGAAACAGGTGGAGTTTCATCTGATTACGGAGAATATGAGCGAAGGGTTTCTGGTAATTGACAGGGATGCCAGCCTTCTGACCTATAATTCTGCTGCATTGGGATTATTTGGCATTACCCGGCCAGCCAGTGGCAATGTGCTTACATTCTGCCGGGCAAAGGATTTCAGGGATACCATATCAAAGGTACTTGCAGGAGAAAAAGCAGAGAATACCATGATGCGTGAGGGATGCTGTTACAGCATTATTGCAAATCCGGTTTTTGAGAAAAAAGAGGTAATCGGTGCAGTTATTATTATTTTGGATATTACAGAAAGGGAAAAAAGAGAAACGCTGCGCCGGGAATTTACCGCCAATGTTTCACATGAATTAAAAACGCCTCTTACCTCTATTTCAGGGTTTGCAGAACTGATGAAAGAGGGTGGTGTTCCAGAGGATACAGTAGTTGATTTTTCAGCATCCATTTATGATGAGGCACAAAGGCTTGTTACACTGGTAACAGATATTATAAAAATATCTGAACTGGATGGAAAAAGCACACATTTTCAAAGGGAAAATGTTGATTTGTATGAATTGTCAGAGGAAATCATCAGCCGTCTGGAAGACCAGGCAGAAAAAAGAAACATTACCATTAACCTTATTGGCAGTAAAACAGAAATAACAGGAGTACGCAAGATTCTGGATGAAATGTTTTACAATCTGCTGGATAATGCGGTTAAGTATAATAAGGAAAACGGAACGGTTGATTTTATTATTAGTAATGAAGAAAACGTTGTGGCAGTTTTGGTAAGGGATACAGGGACTGGTATTCCTGCCGTCCACCAGAGCAGAGTATTTGAACGCTTTTACAGGGTAGATAAGAGCCACTCTAAACGGATTGGTGGTACAGGGTTAGGACTTGCCATCGTAAAGCATGGTGCAATTTACCATAATGCTGAAATAAGGCTTGAGAGTACCGAGGGGAAGGGAACGGCAGTAACAGTCCAGTTTAGGAGAGACAGTTTTGAAGAGAGCATCTGAGACAACCATATGATGGCAATTAGGGCAGGTTGCAAAGGAAATACCAGATATGTCATAAGAACAAGTAAGGAACGTATAAATTAGTAATGCAAACTGCAATTCTATAGTTAATATTAAAATAATTAAATAATAATATAATAAAAATACTATTTACAGGAAGGAAAAATTCCAGGCTGTAAATAGTATTGGATTATACAAAATCTTCTATATGTTCTGAATATTCTGCCAATGCTTCTTTGCTGTTTAATTTTTCAAATAATTTTATACATTCTTCACCATCCAGATATTCCCTTACGTAAAATGTAAGCAGCAGTCCAGGGCAGGTTTTATTTTTATATGTATTAAAACGGACAAGTGCATTCTGGCAACTTTCAATTGCTTTATCACGGTGGATACAAAAGGCGTCTTCATTCTCTTCCTCATAGCAATCATAATTGCCAAGTTTATCTGAGATACTGTCAAAATCATCTGTTTCCCATAAGTCCCATTCTTCTTCACAATATTTATAATAATAATAATCTTCATCACCAGGGTCTGACATCTCTTCTAAATTGTGTATAGTATTAGCAATTACCCATACTGAATTAACATCATTTGAAAGGCTTAACGAAAAAATATAAATATCATCATGTTCTTTTAACAGTTTTGCCAGTGTATTTTCCATTTGTAATACAAGGCTGTCCTCAAATTTCTTATAATCAAACATAAAGATTATCTCCTTTCTGGTATGGCATCGTCAGAAATTCTAAGTGCAGTTTTGTTTTATATCATAGTAATATTCCTAAATAAAATTTTACCATATACCATTAAAAAGTCAATAAATATACTGGCTTTTTAATGGTATATTCCGTTATATATAGTAGGATGTAATAAGTACCAAAGGCATTTGAAAAATATCCAGGCAGGAAGGAGGGTTTTGTGGATACAGGGTTTATTTTAATACAAAAGATGAAACATGGGGATGATAAGAAAAGGGTTAAAGAATTAATTATTAAAACGGGTTTACAGAAAGCTGCACATAAAAAAATGAAGAAATTATCAGGTGGAATGAAGCGCCGTGCAGGAATTGCGCAGGCAACATTAAATAATCCTGAAATATTAATTCTGGATGAACCAACAGCAGGTCTTGATCCCAGTGAGCGTATACGTTTCCGTAACCTGATAAGTGAACTGGCAGAGGAGCGCTTTGTGCTTTTATCCACACATATAGTTTCAGATATAGAATATATTGCCAGTAAAATTTTATTAATGAAAGATGGAAGTATTGTACACAGAGGGACAGCAGAAGGGCTTGTCCAGTCAATGAAAGCAAATGTATGGAAATGTTATGTGGAAAAGGCAGAAGTGCCAGTTTTAATGAAAAAGTATAAGGTTTCAAACCTGAAAACAGAAAATGGCGGTGTGCAGTTAAGAATTATTTCAGAAGAAAAACCACTTCCAGACGCATTACAGGAAGAAGCTGTACTTGAAGATGTATTTTTATATTATTTTGGGGAAAAGGCAGGTGGAAGCAATGATGAAATTTGAACTTAAAAAGATTTTTTTAAAACCAGTAAACAGGATTTTATTTATAATTTTAATATTAATCACAATAATAGCAGGGGTTTTAACAGTAAAGGATGTGCAATATATATTAGAAAATGGTGATGCTATACATGGAATTAAAGCATCGCACTCTTTAGAGGAGGACAGGAATAAATGGAAAGGTTATATTACAAAAGATGTATTAAAAAAGGTACTTAGGGAAAACCGGAGAATTGAAAAAACAGAAAAAATCCAAAGTAAAAACTATTCTAAAAAACAAGGAATTGAGGAAATTAACAGTATTATAAGCCTGGCATTTTCAGAATATAAAGAATATGATTATTACAGGGTAAACAGTGTCCGTTCCAGTGAAGCAGGTGATGTTTATAATAAGAGGATATTACGTTTAAAAAATTATCTTAATTCAGGAAAGGAAAGGTTTTCAGATGCAGAGAAAGAATTTTTAATAGCACAGTATGAAAAAATGGAAACTCCACTTTATTATGAATATGCTGGAGGATGGAAAGCGCTATTAGATTCACAGTATATGCTTACATTTATGAGAATTTTAGTAGTAATTACCGGCTTTCTGGTAGCTGGTATATTCTCAGATGAATTCCAGCTAAAAGCGGACTCTGTTTTCTTTTCTTCGGAAAAAGGCAGGAATAAAGCAATAGTTTCCAAAATAGAAGCAGGTTTTATAACTGTTACATCCGTTTACTGGAGCACAATAATGGTATATTCTGCAATTGTGTTATTTTCACTAGGATCTGGCGGGTCAGGGTGTGCGGTACAGACAGGGTTTAGCAACTGGGACAGCATTTATAATATAACATACCTTGAAGATTACCTGCTTTCAGTAACAAGTGGATATATAGGAAGCTTGTTTATCCTGTTTTTTGCAATGCTCATATCAGCGAAAAGCCGTTCAACAGTAATTGCAATTACAGTTTCATTTATATTGTCCTGTGCGCCAATGTTTTTAGGCAGAGTTACAATATTTGCAAAAATTATGGCACTATTTCCAGACCAGCTTTTAAGGGTAAATAAAAGTCTTGAAGAATGTAAATTATATGAAATTGGAGGAAAGGTCATGGGATTTATAACAATAATAATCCCATTGTATTTGATTCTTTTTATAATATTAGTACCTGTGCTGTACAGGGTGTATAAAAAGACAGAGATAAAATAAGCAGTTATACAGGCTAAAGGACAAGTCATTGTGGAAATTGCATGGGACAGGGGGTATTCCTGTCCCATTATTCTGTGCTGGGAAACGGACGTGATAAAAATTTTACCAATAGTTGCCAATTATGTAAAATATTGATATAATTAAGCATTCATAAGTTTATTTTGTTATATCAGTATTTAAATTTTATGGGTAAACTATACCATATAACTAAATTTATGCTTATGAAACTATTTGCAGCTTGCAAAAATTATACTTTTATATTTTTGTATATTGTGGTAAAATATTAAATAGCGTTTTTAGCTGTATAAGAAAATCGAAGGAGGAACGATAGTGAGTAGTCCGGTTGATGAAAAAGAAACTGTTTCGCGTAATTTTATTGAAAATATTATTGATAAAGATATTGAGGAGGGATGCTGTAAGAAGGTTGTTACACGCTTTCCACCTGAGCCGAATGGTTATCTCCATATAGGACATGCAAAGTCAATAGTCCTTAATTCAGGGCTTGCACAGGAGTATGGCGGTGTTTTTCATCTGAGGTTTGATGATACTAATCCAATAAAAGAGGAACCAGAGTTTGTTGAGTCTATTATAGAAGATGTAAAATGGATATGTGGTGATTTGGATAAAAGCCAGATTTATTATGCATCAGAATACTTTGATACAATGTATGAATGTGCTGTAAAGCTGGTTAAGAAAGGAAAAGCGTATGTCTGTGATTTATCTGCTGAAGGAATAAGGGAATACAGGGGGACATTAAAAGAACCTGGCAGACCAAGTCCATACAGGGAACGTACAATTGAAGAAAACCTTGATTTATTTGAACGTATGCGTGCAGGTGAGTTTGAGGACGGTTCAAAGGTACTGCGTGCCAAGATAGATATGGCATCACCAAATATGAATATGAGAGACCCTGTTATTTACAGGATTGCAAGGACAATACACCATAACACAGGTGATAAATGGTGCATTTACCCTATGTATGACTTTGCACATCCTATTGAAGATGCAGTAGAGGGGGTAAGCCATTCAATATGCACACTTGAGTTTGAAGACCACAGGCCGCTTTATGACTGGGTAGTGCGGGAACTTGAATTTGAGAACCCGCCAAAGCAGATTGAATTTGCTAAACTTTACCTGACTAATGTTGTTACAGGTAAACGTTATATTAAAAAACTTGTTGAAGATGGAACAGTAGACGGGTGGGATGACCCAAGGCTTGTTTCTATAGCAGCACTCAGGCGCCGTGGTTTTACACCAGAGTCAATACGTAATTTTATTAAATTGTCTGGTATTTCAAAGGCACAAAGTTCTTCTGATTATGCAATGCTTGAATATTGTGTACGTGAGGATTTAAAGCTTAAGCGTCCCCGTATGATGGCAGTACTGGACCCTGTTAAACTGATAATAACAAATTATCCTGAAAGTGAGATAGAATATCTTGACGTTTCTAATAACCAGGAAAATGAAGATATGGGAACACGGAAAGTGCCATTTGGCAAGGAACTTTACATTGACAGGGCTGACTTTATGGCTGAGCCGCCAAAGAAGTATTTCAGGCTTTTTCCAGGTAATGAAGTAAGGCTTATGAATGCTTATTTTGTAACATGTACTGGATATGAAACGGATGATAATGGCAATGTAACAGAGGTATATTGCACTTATGACCCTGAAACAAAGAGCGGAAGTGGTTTTACAGGAAGAAAGGTAAAAGGGACGATACACTGGGTCTGCGCTGAAACAGCAGAGAAAGCAGAAGTCCGTTTATATGAAAATATTGTAGATGAGGAAAAAGGGGTATATAATGAAGATGGAACAATTAATTTAAACCCGGATTCATTAACTGTACTTGGGAACTGTTATGTAGAGCCAGCCCTTGCAGATGCAGCGCCTATGGATAGTTTCCAGTTTGTAAGGCATGGTTATTTTTGTGCAGATTTAAAAGATTCATGTAAGGATAACCTTGTATTTAACAGGATAGTTTCACTAAAGAATTCATATAAACCAGATTAAGGAGGTAATCAGATGAGTTTATTTAATGGTCTTGAAAAGTTTGGGCTTGGAAAGCTTCAGAAAATGGATGTATTTGAAAAGGATGAGAAGAAGGAGGAAAAGGCAGCACCAAAGCCGGAACCAAAGCCTGAGCCAGCACCAA
>JAAWKM010000194.1 GCA_022797375.1 Lachnospiraceae bacterium | reverse complement strand
GACAGCAAAAAACGCTGTCTAACAATCATTACAATTTCACACAAGAAAAATGCAAAAACAGCATTTTTCATTACTATTTGTGCCGTGCTTTGCACGGCAAGGGGGATTTTTATATAGCTAGCAAAAGTAGTGGTAAAAACCAGTTAAATTATAAATTTTGTATCTAGTGCTGTTTGCCACAAAATTGGATTATGTGTAGAAAGCAGCGCAGAAATGAGGTAAATAATGAAAAGTGATGTAGTTAAAAAAGGAATGCAGACAGCGCCAAACAGGTCTTTGTTTAATGCACTTGGCATTACAGAGGAAGAACTTGAGAGACCGCTTGTAGGCATTGTAAGTTCATATAATGAGATTGTACCTGGCCATATGAATATTGATAAGATTGTTGAAGCAGTCAAGACAGGCGTTTCAATGGCAGGTGGCACACCAATAGTATTTCCTGCAATTGCGGTATGTGATGGTATCGCAATGGGGCATATTGGCATGAAGTATTCCCTTGTTACAAGGGATTTAATAGCAGATTCAACGGAGTGTATGGCACTTGCACACCAGTTTGATGCACTTGTTATGGTGCCAAACTGTGACAAGAATGTTCCAGGGCTTTTAATGGCTGCTGCCAGGGTTAATGTACCAACAATATTTGTAAGTGGCGGCCCGATGCTTGCAGGCCATGTAAACGGGCAGAAAACAAGCCTTTCATCTATGTTTGAGGCAGTCGGTGCACATGCGGCAGGTAAAATATCTGACGAAGAAGTGGACAATTATGTATGTAATGCATGCCCTACATGTGGTTCATGTTCTGGCATGTACACAGCTAACAGTATGAACTGCCTTACAGAAGCTATAGGAATGGGGCTTAAAGGAAATGGGACAGTACCTGCTGTATATTCTGAGAGGATAAGGCTTGCTAAACATGCTGGTATGAAGGTTATGGAACTTTATGAGAAAAATATCTGCCCAAGGGATATAATGACAGAAAAGGCGTTTATGAATGCGTTAACTGTTGACATGGCGCTTGGATGTTCTACAAATACAATGCTGCATCTGCCAGCAATTGCACATGAGGCAGGTGTGGATATTAACCTTGATATAGCTAACCAGATTAGTGCAAAGACCCCTAACCTTTGCCATCTTGCGCCAGCAGGGCATCATTATATGGAAGAGTTAAATGAAGCAGGCGGCATTTATGCAGTTATGAATGAGTTAAATAAAAAAGGACTTCTTTATACAGACTTAATAACAGCAACAGGAAAGACAGTTGGTGAAAATATTGAGGGATGTGTTAATAAAAATACAGAGATTATACGCCCAGTTGAAGAACCATATAGTGAAACAGGCGGCATCGCAGTACTGCGTGGCAATATAGCACCTGACAGCTGTGTTGTAAAGCGTTCAGCTGTTGTACCTGAAATGATGGTACATGAAGGCCCTGCAAGGGTATTTGACTGCGAAGAGGATGCTATTGCAGCAATTAAGGGAGGAAAAATTGTTGCGGGTGACGTTGTTGTTATACGTTATGAAGGGCCAAAGGGTGGTCCTGGCATGAGGGAAATGTTAAATCCTACATCAGCCATTGCAGGCATGGGGCTTGGTTCAAGTGTTGCGTTAATTACAGATGGACGTTTCTCAGGGGCGTCAAGAGGAGCGTCAATAGGCCATGTTTCACCAGAAGCAGCAACAGGCGGGCCAATAGCCCTTATAGAAGAAGGGGATATTATTGCAATAGATATCCCTGCCAATACAATTAATGTAAAAGTATCTGATGATGAACTTGCAAAACGTAAAGAAGCATGGACGCCAAGAGAACCAAAAGTTAAAACAGGATATCTTGCAAGGTATGCATCAATGGTAACATCAGCAGATAAAGGGGCAGTCCTGGAAATTAAATAATGGCAGGAATTTCCCTGTTTCTTAGGCAGGGATGGGTTGCCAGAATCAATATTAACAATACAAAATTCCTATTAAGAAAGGATTGGTTACTAAAATGCAAATGACAGGTTCCCAGATTGTTATTGAATGTTTAAAGGAACAGGGAGTTGACACTATTTTTGGCTATCCTGGAGGGGCAATTTTAAATATTTATGATGAGTTATACCGCCACCAGGATGAGATAAGGCATGTGCTTGTTTCGCATGAACAGGGTGCTGCACATGCTGCTGATGGCTATGCAAGGGCAACTGGAAAGGTTGGGGTATGCATGGCTACAAGCGGGCCAGGTGCAACTAATCTTGTAACAGGCATTGCAACAGCATATATGGATTCAGTGCCAGTTGTGGCAATTACATGCAATGTAGGGCTTCCACTGCTTGGCAAAGATTCATTCCAGGAAATAGATATTGCAGGAATAACAATGCCAATTACTAAATACAGTTTTATTGTAAAGGATGTAAAAGAACTTGCACCAGTTATCAGGCGTGCATTTAAGATAGCACGCTCAGGAAGGCCAGGCCCTGTACTTGTAGATATTGTTAAAAATGCTACAAGCGATGAAACAGACTATATAAGGGAAGTGCCAGAACTGGTACAGAGGAAAACAGATAAAATAGATGAGAAGGCAGTAGAAGAAGCAGTTAAAATCCTGCGTGCTGCAAAGAAACCAGTAATATTTGCGGGAGGCGGTGCTGTTATAGCAGGTGCTTCTAAGGAACTTGAAGAGTTTGCAAAGCGTGTTGACGCGCCCGTTACAGACACGCTTATGGGCAAGGGGGCATTTCCTGGCAATGATAATTATTATATCGGGATGCTTGGCATGCACGGCACAAAGACTGCAAACCTAAGTGTATCAGAATGTGATGTGCTTATAGTCCTTGGCTCACGTTTTTCGGACAGGGTAACAGGAAATACAGCGACATTTGCTAAAAATGCAAAGATAATCCAGGTAGATGTGGACGAGGCAGAAGTTAATAAAAATATTTTTGTTGACTTAAATATAACAGGTGATGTAAAATCAGTACTTGAAATACTTAATTCAAGACTTGAACAGCTATACCATAAAGAATGGATTGACAAGGTAATGGCGCGTAAGGATGCACTTCCTCTTACATACAATAAAGAGGTACTTACAGGCCCTTATATTATTGAACAGCTTTATGAAGTTACACAGGGTGATGCAATTATTGCAACAGAGGTAGGGCAACACCAGATGTGGGCAGCGCAGTATTATAAATATATAAAACCGCGTACATTAATTTCATCAGGCGGTCTTGGCACAATGGGATACGGCCTTGGTGCAGCAATAGGCGCAAAGGCAGCATTTCCAGATAAGACTGTTGTAAATATAGCAGGTGACGGGTGTTTCCGTATGAATATGAATGAAATAATTACAGCTTCAAGAAGCGGGCTGCCAGTTATTGAAATTGTATTTAATAACCATGTGCTTGGAATGGTGCGCCAGTGGCAGACACTGTTCTATGGAAAGAGATATTCACATACATTATTAAATGACAGCCTTGATTATGTAAAGCTCGCGGAAGCAATGGGAGCAAAAGCATTCAGGGTTGAAACTAAAGAAGAGGTCTTGCCAGTGCTTAAGGAGGCATTAGCAAGTGATGTGCCTGTTGTTATTGAATGTATAATACAGAGTGATGACAAGGTATTTCCAATGGTAGCACCAGGCAAAAACATTGATGAGGCATTTGACGAGAATGACCTCAGAAGAGGCAGGGATTAGTGTGGAAAATGTGCCGTAAAATAGCACGGCACGTTGAATATATACAAAAGGAGGCACATTAAAGTGGGCAGAGTTTATAATTTTTCAGCCGGTCCGGCGGTATTACCGGAAGAGGTATTAAAAGAAGCAGCGGCAGAAATGCTGGATTATGAGGGAACAGGAATGTCAGTTATGGAGATGAGCCACCGTTCCAAGGCATATGACAACATTATTAAAACTGCTGAAAAAGATTTAAGGGAACTTATGGGGATTCCAGACAATTACAAAGTAATGTTCCTTCAGGGAGGCGCTTCACAGCAGTTTGCTATGATACCTATGAACCTTATGAAAAACAAAGTTGCTGACTATATTGTTACAGGACAGTGGGCAAAGAAGGCGTGGCAGGAAGCTTCCAAATATGGCAAGGCAAATAAAATTGCTTCATCAGAGGACAAAACATTCTCCTATATTCCTGACTGTTCAGATTTGCCAGTTTCTGAAGATGCAGATTATGTATATATTTGTGAGAACAATACAATATATGGCACAAAGTATAAAAAGCTTCCAGATACAAAGGGCAAGACTCTTGTAGCAGATGTTTCTTCATGCTTTTTATCAGAGCCTGTAGATGTATCAAAGTATGGCATAATTTATGGCGGCGTACAGAAAAATATAGGGCCTGCCGGTGTTGTAATTGTAATTATGCGTGAAGACCTTATAACAGAGGATGTGCTTCCAGGCACACCAACAATGTTACAGTATAAGACACATGCAGATAATGATTCTTTATACAACACACCTCCTGCTTATGGAATTTATATTTGTGGCAAAGTATTTAAGTGGCTTAAGAAAATGGGCGGCCTTGAGGTTATGAAGCAGAAAAATGAAGAAAAAGCAAAAATACTTTATGATTTCCTTGACCAGAGCAAGCTTTTTAAAGGGACAGTTGTAAAAGAAGACCGTTCACTTATGAATGTACCATTTGTAACGGGCAGTGATGAACTTGATGCAAAGTTTGTTAAAGAGGCAGCAGAAGAAGGGCTTGTAAACCTTAAAGGACACCGCACAGTAGGCGGGATGCGGGCAAGTATTTACAATGCTATGCCAAAAGAGGGTGTTGAGAAGCTTGTAAGCTTTATGAAGAAGTTTGAGGAGGAAAATGCATAATGTTTAAATATACATGTTTAAATCCGATAGCCGGAGTAGGGCTTCAGAATTTTACAGATGGATATGAAAAAACTGACAGTATAGCAGATGCACAGGCAGTCCTTGTAAGAAGTGCTTCAATGCATGACACAGAACTTCCAGACAGCCTGCTTGCAATAGCAAGGGCAGGTGCAGGCTATAACAATATCCCTGTTGATAAGTGTGCAGATGAAGGAATTGTAGTATTTAATACACCAGGTGCAAATGCAAACGGTGTAAAAGAGCTTTTTGTTGCTGGCATGTTAATGGCAGCACGTGATATAAACGGCGGCATTGAATGGGTAAAGGCAAACAAAGATAACCAGAATATCAGCAAAGATATGGAAAAGGCAAAGAAGCAGTTTGCAGGTACAGAGCTTATGGGCAAGAAAATCGGCGTAATCGGGCTTGGTGCTATAGGTGTGCTTGTTGCTAATGTAGCTAACCGCATGAAGATGGAAGTTTATGGTGTAGACCCTTACCTTTCAGTAAAGAATGCCCTTTCACTTTCAAGGGATGTCAATATTGTAAAAACATATGATGAAATCTACAGCGAATGTGACTATATAACAGTCCATGTTCCCCTTCTTGAAGATACAAAGGGAATGATTAATAAAGAAGCGTTTGACAAAATGAAAGATGGCGTAGTAATTATTAATATGGCAAGGGACACTCTTGTAAATGATGAGGATATGAAAGCAGCACTTGAATCAGGAAAAGTGGCAAAATATGTTACTGATTTCCCTAACCCTGCTGTAGCAAATATGCCAAATGTAATTGCTACACCACACCTTGGCGCATCAACAGAAGAATCAGAAGATAACTGTGCAGTAATGGCAGTAAACCAGATACGTGATTTCCTTGAGAACGGGAATATAATAAATTCAGTAAACTTCCCTGCATGTGATGCAGGAGAGTGCAGCGCAAAGGGAAGGATTACAGTAGCACATAAAAACGTGCCTGGCATGTTAAACCGCCTTACTAATGTATTTGATGGTGTAAATATAGC
>JAAWKM010000193.1 GCA_022797375.1 Lachnospiraceae bacterium | reverse complement strand
ATCTCCTTAAAATCGTATAATACAATTAAGTATAGCATAGTAATCCATAAAGTTTTAATGATTTGTTTATAAATTATTTACTGGTTCAAAAACCGTGAAAGAATAATGCCATAAGCTTGACATATTCGTATAAAAAGTATAGAATTGATGTGTTGTACTATGTGCAATGAATAAAAATAAGGAGGTGCTCCTGTTCGATGCCAATGGTTGCTAAAGTAATTATAGCCATTGTGGTTCTATTAGCTGCGGTTATTGCAACTGCGCTTATTACCAAGTCAGTTTCTATAAAGCAATATAAAGAAGTAGAAGAAGCTAAAATTGGCAATGCAGACGAAAAGGCAAGAAACATAATTGATGAAGCCTTAAGGACTGCTGAAACAAAGAAGCGTGAAGCACTGCTCGAAGCCAAGGAGGAAGCAATCCGTACTAAAAACGAGATTGAACATGAATCCAAAGAAAGACGGGCAGAAATACAGCGGTATGAAAAAAGGGTATTATCGAAAGAGGAGATCCTGGATAAAAAGTCAGATGCATTAGAGAAGAAAGAAGCTAAGTTAAATGTAAAAATTGCTGAACTAGATAAGCAGATGCAAGAAGTTGAAACTATTAAAAGCAGTCATTTACAGGAACTTGAAAAAATCTCTGGCCTGACCACTGAACAAGCAAAGGAATATCTATTAAAATCTGTTGAAGAAGACGTAAAACATGAAACTGCCGTTCTTATAAAAGAACTTGACAGAAAAGCCAAAGAAGAAGCTGACAAGAGAGCAAAAGACTATGTTGTCAATGCAATACAGCGCTGTGCTGCTGACCATGTTGCAGAGACTACAATTTCTGTTGTACAGCTTCCTAATGATGAAATGAAAGGTAGAATTATCGGAAGAGAAGGCCGCAATATCAGGACTTTAGAAACTCTTACAGGTGTAAACCTCATTATTGATGATACACCAGAAGCGGTAGTTTTATCAGGTTTTGATGGAGTCAGAAGAGAAATAGCAAGGATTGCTCTTGAAAAACTTATTGTTGATGGAAGAATTCATCCAGCTAGAATTGAGGAAATGGTTGAAAAGGCTCAGAAAGAAGTTGAGTCAATGATTCGTGAGGAGGGGGAGGCTGCTACTCTTGAAGTAGGAGTTCACGGTATAAATCCAGAACTTATTCGTTTGTTAGGAAGAATGAAATTTAGAACCAGCTATGGCCAGAATGCCCTTAAACACTCTATTGAAGTAGCCCATCTGGCAGGGCTTATTGCAGGGGAAATAGGTGTTGATACAAGGATGGCAAAAAGAGCTGGTCTGTTGCATGATATTGGCAAATCAGTTGACCAGGAGATGGAAGGTACGCATGTACAGATAGGTGCTGAATTATGCCGCAAATATAAGGAGTCAGCAGTTGTTATCAATTCTGTGGAATCACACCATGGTGATACTGAACCAGAGACTCTTATTGCCTGTATTGTACAAGCTGCTGATACTATTTCTGCAGCACGCCCAGGTGCACGCAGGGAAACTTTAGAAACATATACAAACAGATTAAAACAATTAGAAGATATTTCCAACAGCTTTAAAGGAGTCGATAAATCATTTGCCATACAGGCAGGACGTGAAGTAAGGGTCATGGTTGTTCCTGATAAAGTAACAGATGACGACATGGTTCTGCTTGCAAGGGATATTTCTAAACAAATTGAGGATGAATTGAAATACCCAGGACAGATTAAGGTTAATGTTATCAGAGAATCCAGGGTTACAGATTATGCTAAATAGACACAATAGCCTGTAAACATGAGCAGAAAAGAACCATCGGAGGATGGTTCTTTTTAATTGTAATATATGAATTTTATTTATGAACGAAAGGCAAGGTTTTTATATGGTAATAATACGCAGTAATCCATACAATCCAGAAAAAGAAGCCCTTGTTACAAACAAAGACAATACTACATGCAAGAAATACACTGGCGGCTATGGCATAGCAATAGACATCGGCACTACAACTATTGCTGCCAGCCTTTTTTCGCTTGATAGCAGAAAATATTGTGGAAATATTACTGAGACTAACATACAGACAAAGTACGGTGCAGATGTTATGATGCGTATTATGAATGCCAATATGGGGAAAGCCAGCCTTCTGCATAATATTATAATAACACAGACTGAAGATATTATAGAACGGTTAAGTAATGGCATATGTGCTATGGATAAAGTAGCCCAGATGGCTGTCACAGGTAACACAACAATGTGCCATTTATTTCTGGACAAAGATTTAAGTGGCATGGCAGGGACACCCTTTAAACCTGCATACACTGGAAGCGCCAGTTTAAAGGGAAGTGAAAATGGCTTTAAAAAGTTTCCGGATATAGATATATATGTAATGCCTGGAATAGAGGCACATACAGGTGCAGATGCTGTATCAGTCATATGCAGCCAGAAGCTTTACCAGACGGATAAAGTACAGCTTGCTGTTGATATAGGCACTAATGCAGAAATTATCCTTAATAACAAGGGAAATTTATTTGCATGTTCTGCCGCCGCTGGCCCTGCCTTTGAAGGAAAAGGTGTCCAGTGTGGAACCAGGGCAGGAAATGGTGCAATAAATGGCATTAAAATAAACAGGCTGGCAGGCAATATAGTGCTTGATGTTATAGATACCAGTAATAACACTAATAGTAGTCCAGGACAAAACATACAAGACATGCTTATTCTAAAAGGAATATGTGGTTCAGGGCTTGTAGATGCCATAGCAGAACTATTAAAAACTGGTGTATTAAAAACAGATGGATACCTTATAAGCAAGGAAGAAGCTCTGCAAAACGGAATTAATCCCAGCATTGCAGAAAGAATTCATAAGAACAATGAAGGAAACTATTTTGTATTTTATGGAAAAAATGATTTTAATAATAAACAACTATGTGATAACAGGCAGCATGATATATTAATTACACAAAAAGATATAAGAAATATACAGCTTGCTAAAGCCGCCATACAGGCAGCAACAGAAATCCTGCTTAAAACTGCTGGAATTACTCTTAATGATATTGATGAGGTAAAGATTGCAGGAGTATTTGGTAAATTTATACATCCAAAACAAGCTGTCCTGATAGGGCTATATCCTGATACTGGCAATATAGAATTTACAGGCAACTCTGCTGGAAATGGTGCTGCACAGGCTTTATTTGACCAAAGCTTTAGAGACCTGGCATTAAAGTATTCCAGAGAAACAACACATATAGAGCTTGCTAATGAAAAATCATTCCAGGATAAATTTTTAAATGCAATGGACCTTAAAAAGTGGTAGAATAGAATTAATAGCACATAAATAAAATTTCCATTAACAATATATGAAAAGAAATAATTTGCGGAAAACAACGCAGAAAAGAGGATTATTATGAAGATTGGATTTATTGGTGCAGGCAATATGGCACAGGCAATTATTGGAGGCATACTCCGCAATGGCACCGCCAGCAGGGAAGAAATAATAGCTTCTGCTGCAACTAATAAAACTATTACCAAAGTGGCATCAGAATTTGGCATTGAAACAACTCTTGACAACAGGAAAACTGCCCTGGCAGACATGCTTTTCCTGGCTGTCAAACCAGTTTATTATAAACAAGTTATTGATGAAATAAAAGATGTCAAAGCGAAAGAAAGCCAGATAATTATAACTATTGCAGCAGGCAAGTCAATAGAGTGGGTTGAAAACGCATTTGGCAGCAGCCGTAAAATTATACGGACAATGCCAAACACACCTGCCCTTGTAGGTGAGGGCATTACAGCAGTATGCCCAAACAGCAATGTAACAGAAGAAGAACTGGAAAGTGTCATGAAACTGCTCAAATCATTTGGCAAAGCAGAAATTATAAAAGAAAGCATGATGGATGCAGTAGTTGCCACAAGTGGCAGTTCACCAGCATATGTATTTATGTTTATAGAGGCTATGGCAGATGCAGCAGTTGCAGAAGGCATGCCAAGGGCACAGGCATACAGTTTTGCTGCCCAGTCAGTGCTTGGAAGCGCTAAAATGGTACTTGAAACAGGAAAACATCCTGGCGAATTAAAAGATATGGTATGCTCACCATCTGGTACAACAATAGAAGCTGTCAGAATCCTTGAAAAAACGGGCTTCCGAAGCAGCATTATAGAGTGTATGAAAGCATGTGCAGATAAATCGCGCAATTTATAAAATACTATTGTTCTTTTTAAATATCTGGTACATATATCTGTTATATGAAGAATAGTAGAATTCAAAGAGTAAAAATTGTCATTTATGCAATATTGGTTTTTATAACAATTTCATGTATATTCTATTGTGTGCAATGGAAAGAAGAAATGAATTGCAAAACCAATATACGCACACAACTTGAAAAAGAAAACGCCGGGGAGTATGCCACAGACATTATAAAAGAAATGGAATATTTTCCAGTATGCCCTGGCAAGACAAAATATTATTTTGAAGATGGTTATGGCACAGGAAGGACTTACGGGGGTGACAGGAAACACGAAGGCATAGATATAATGTCTGCATTAAACAAGCCAGGCTGCCTTAAAATAAGATCTGTTTCCGATGGAATTATTGAAAAGAAAGGATGGCTGGAACTAGGCGGGTACCGTCTTGGCATAAGAAGCAGTTCAGGAATTTATTACTATTATGCACACCTCGACCATTACGCAGATGGCATAGAAGAAGGCAAGCACGTCCATGCAGGTGATATCATAGGATATATGGGCAACACTGGATATGGGCCTGAAGGGACAAAAGGGCAGTTTGACGTACACCTGCACTTTGGAATATATATTAACAAGGCAGAAAAAGAAACCAGTTTAAACCCCTATTGCCTGCTGGAATACTTATCTGCCAGAAACCAGTAATTTGTGCCCTTGCGCTATATGGCACAAATTACCAGTTTTTTAATATAGCGCAGAAACGGGGTAAACATGGAAACACAACTTTGGAGGGAAATGTTAGACCCTTACCGTCTGGCAGTAGATGAACTTGTGGTAAAATTCACACATGTGAAACAGGAATACCAGGATGCAAGGATGTATTCCCCAATAGAATCAGTTTCGGGAAGGGTTAAAAGGATTTCAAGTATTCTTGATAAAGCACACCGTAAAGGTGTAGATATTGAAGATATAGAAGAAAAGATAGAAGACATTGCCGGAGTACGCATAATATGCCAGTTTGTTGAAGATATTGATACAGTTGTTGATATCATACGCAGACGCAGTGATATGATAGTAAAAAGGGAAAAGGACTATATAACACAAAGTAAACCCAGCGGGTACAGAAGTTACCATATAATAGTATATTATACAGTACAAACTATAAAAGGCCCTAAAAACCTTGAAGCTGAAATACAGATACGGACACTTGCAATGGACTTCTGGTCAACAATAGAACATTCACTTCAATATAAATACAAAGAAAATATGCCTGATGAATTAAGGGACCGCCTTTTAAGAGCATCAGATGCCGTTGAAGCACTTGACCATGAAATGGCTTCAGTCAGGGACGAAATTATGGATGCCCAGAATTCCAACAGACAGAAAGCAAATATTATAACTAATATTTTAAATAATATTGAAAACCTCTACCACATAGCCAATGAACGTGAAGTAACTAAAATACAAAATGAGTTTTTTGATATATACAGCAAAGATGATATGGCACTTTTAAAAAGATTTAATAAACAACTTGACATGTTATCTGAAACATATCATGCACAAAGCATACAGTCACTTGCAGGCAGTTTTATGGATTTATAAGATAGGAGTTTTATGATGTTTTCACTTCCAGAAAAATACTGTACCAGAATAAAAGCACTATTGGGAGAAGATGGTTACAAGAAGTATCTTGAAAGCTTTTCTGGAAAACCATTAACAGCAATAAAAATTAATACAGCTAAAACCAGCTTACAGGACTGGGAGAAAA
>JAAWKM010000192.1 GCA_022797375.1 Lachnospiraceae bacterium | reverse complement strand
AAAGCCTCAGACAACAGACACTGTTTTTGTGGCTGTTAGCTGCTGTTTTTGCAGCGGTCTGTGGATTGTCCTGTGGAGTGGCTGTGAATAGTAACATAATAATGCCAGAGCCAGTATTAATCCAGCAGATAGCAGTACGTACTTACACGTGATTTACTATCTGCTGGTTTGACCCGCAAAACACCGGCAAGAAGCAGATTTGCTTGCAAATATGCAGGACTGGAGGTGTTTGCAGGATTGCGGGAATTGCATGGCAATGGAGCAATCCATGGCATCATATAAAAAATTGCGTTATAATGGCGCAGAAATGAGGTAATTTTTATGCCAGCTTCAATCCGCATACAACAGACAGAGGACACAGGGTATTTACAGGCAAATGTATCTTCTATAATTGCTTCAAGGCCTGTTTCTGGCGCCAGAGTCCAGATTACAGATATAAATGACCCTGGCAGAGTAATTGAAGAAGTTGAAACTGATATTTCAGGGCAGACTGAGGCTGTTGAGCTTCCGGCGCCTCCTATTGAATACAGCATGGAGCCCGCCGCTGAACAGCCCTATTCAGTTTATAATGTACGGATATCTGCACCCGGTTTTGAAACAGTGGAAATATCAGGTGCTGAAATACTATCTGGGCAGACTGCTGTACAAAATGTTTCCCTTATGCCATTAAAAGACTCTGTAGGGGAAAGTGAAGAACTTTTTGTAATACCGCCACATACCCTGTATGGTGATTATCCGCCAAAAATAGCAGAGAGTGAGATAAAAAGCACACAGGAAACGGGCAATATCGTTTTAAGCCGTGTGGTAATCCCCGCTGGTGTCTGTTTACCATAGCCTTCTTACACTTCCGGCATCCCATTCCAGGTAACTGCTGCTGGTGCAGTAAACTTCCCTGGTCATATTATATACTGAAGGCCTGTTTATTTTCTGGCTGTTCAGCCAGTCTGCTGTCTCCCTGGAGGTAAAGCCCTGGATGTGCATCTGTTTTATCTTTCTTAATATTTTCATTGAAGCGGCATCTTCTTTAAGGATACGCAGCCCGTTTTCCTTTTCAAGAAAGTAACCATATGGTGCAGTACCTCCTGTATACCCTCCATTCACTTTCTGGTACTGTTTGGCTATTGAAACTTTTCTTCCAGATTCCCTTGCATACCATTCATTAATAATATTTTTAAGCCCTGTATTAAAACCTCCAATGCCGTCACTGCTGTCATATCCTTCCGTAACAGCTACAAGCCTTATGCAATGCTGCGGGAAAAATTCTTCTATATATTCACCTGTCATAATATAGTTTCTGCCAATCCTCGAAAAGTCTTTTACAACTAATGCATCAAGCTTATGGTCCACTATATCTTTAACCAGCCTTTTCCATGCAGGCCTTTCAAAATCCATGCCAGAAAAACCTTTATCACAATATACCTCTTCCAGCACCATTTTATTTTCATAAATATACCTTCTTGCAATAACCACCTGGTTTTCTATTGTTAAATCTTTTCTGTTATAATGTCTTGCTGAAACCCTTGCATAAATACCAGCACGCTCCATTATTTTATACCCTTTCTCAAATCCATTTTCTGCACCTTCTCAAAAATTTCACGGCTTATTACAGGCTCTACAGCACCTTCAGCCCTTATCCATTCCTCTTTTGGAAGTTTTATTCTGTCTGGGAGCTTATAACTTGTTTTTCTGTCCTTCCCTTGTATAAGCACCCCTGTATATATCTCATTAGAGAGAATACGCCTTATAGCAACTGGAGACCACCCTGGATTTTCACTTCTTGCAAATGTGGTTGTAAACCTGCTGTTATTAATTTTTTTATATGCAAGCGGTGATGGCACCTCCATTGCATCTAGTTTTCCTGCAATTTTTTCAGCAGAATTGCCACAAAGACGCATGTTAAAAATCCACCTGATAATATCTGCTGCATACCTGTCTACTATAAGTTTGCCATGTTCTTTATCTGACTTAATATAACCATATACAGCAAATGCACCTATATAAATGCCTTGTTTCCTCCTTGCCTCCTGCTGCCACCGGACTTTATTGGAAATATCACGGCAGTATGCATCATTAACCAGGTTCATTATTGGCATAAGCAATGCGTCTTCAAGAAAACTGCTATTCTGGCTGTCATAATTGTCACATATAGCAATAAATCTTATACCAAGCCCAGGGAAAATATATTTTATATATTTTCCTGTCTGTATATAATCCCTGCCAAACCTTGATAAATCCTTTACTATTATACATTCAATCCTGCCTGAATAAATATTTTCAAGAAGTGATTTTATCCCTGGCCTGTCAAAAGTAACACCACTATAACCATCATCACACCATTCACCAGCAATCTCCATATCACTATGTCCATGTATAAACTGCTCTATTATCATGCGCTGGCCTGAAATACTATTGCTTTCAATACCTGATGCTTCTTCCTCCTTTGAAATACGCAGGTAAATGCCACACTTCATAACATACCCCCGTTCCTTGTTTCCATCCCTGCAGGGCAGGCCGGCCTGAAATCACTGTTCCATCCCTGCTGCTTCTCCAGCACAAAAAGAGCCACACACTCCATAAAGCTTGCTGGCTCTGTCCTGTTGTTATAATTATTATCATAATGGCATGTTACTTCCCACAATGTATCTTCTTCATTTGTATTACTATACATAATACCAGGCATACCATTTACAGCACCAGTCATGGTGCATCTCCAATATAAAATGTTTCATTAATATTTTATTCCTGCATATATGTTTTATGCAGGAATGCTTTTAAATATCTTCCAGATAAAAAACAGGTTGTTTTATACATTCTCTTCTATATTTTCTATAAATTCTCTAACCTCCTGCCATGCCTGTTTTGACTCTGGCATAAGGTCAAGCCCCATCTGGAATACATGGAACATGCCATCATAAACATGCAGTTTTACATTACAGCCTGCTTCTTCAGCCTTCTTTGCGGCGTCAGCAGAATCACTTAAGAGCATTTCAACACTTCCTGCCTGGAACAGCATTGGCATAAGCCCGTTAAAGTCACCAAAAAGCGGTGATATATATGGGTTGTCTGGTTCATTTTTCCCTATATATTCTCCATTGTAAATCATGCTTTCACGTGTATTCCCAAAAAGAGGGTCTCTTTCATAATTTGTTTCATATGATGAACCTGATGCAGTAAGGTCCGTCCATGGTGACATAAGCACAAGGGCGGCTGGCAGGCTCTCATGGTGGTCTTTAAGGTACATTGCAAGGGCAAGTGAAAGCCCGCCGCCTGCTGAGTCGCCTGCAACTATAATATCACTGCCTTTATACCCAAGCCCGAGAAGCCACTTATATGCTGCAGCCGCATCTTCAAGTGCAGCAGGGAAAGGGTTTTCAGGGGCAACCCTGTAATCAATTGTAAGTACTTTAATACCACCTCTCATATCACTGTAATACTTTGCAAAACTTCTGTAAACATTACGCATCTTTCCTATATAGCCGCCTCCATGAAGCTGTAATACAACACAGCCTGAATTAACTTCTGGTGGTGACAGCAGTTCCATATCAAAATTCTTCATCTTTACTTTAAGCAGCGAATAGCCAGAAGGACATTTCCATGGCGGCTCAACAAGCCTCCGCCTGAATGTCCCCTTTTTTATGCCTGGTCCGATAAGATGGTCAGATGTTGCAATATTTATAATCTGGCGTACAATTTTTGCCTGGATGCTGATATCATTATTTTTATTTGCGTCCATTTTTATCTCCGTTTCTATATTATTATACCTGTTTTTATAATTATATTAGTCTTTATATTATCCGCTTATTATCCACATACATATAATTTATTGCTTCCATATTAAATGTAAAACCTTCTTTTAAGCTCACTCTTTGCCTTTTTGTCTCCTATTACAAGGCATGATGTAAAAATCACTGCCGAAACCCCGAATGTCACCCAGGGAAGTAAAGGCCCGTTTTTAATTATGCCTGTCATGTAAAATACCATATGGATTATGCTCATAACCAGAGTAAATATCTGCATTAAAAGATAGCTCTGCCAGTTCTCAAAATTAATAACCATACATATTAATATAATAACATCCAGTAAAAGTATAATTAAAGGTATTCCTATATTAAATGACCATCCACTGAATCCAAGTGCGGAGTCTATAACTACAACAAGAAGCATAGCCCCAAGCATCTGGACAAATATCTTCTTAATATGTCCATCCCTTTTATTAACTGAATACTGAAGGGTAAGTATTATATAAAATATTGCCCCTCCTGTAATAATTGACCACTTTATCCCATAATAATTATAATAATTAATAACTACTAAAAATATTTCCAGCACTATTGCAAAATAACTTGCAATGTTTATAAGCCTTTTTAACATCCTTGTCTTGTTCCTTATATCTGGGTAAATATTTTCAGTACCGCTGCCATCACCAGATAAAACCATGCCACAGAAAAGGCATATAGACGTTTCATCATTAATTGCCAGGCCACATCTTTTACAACTGTTCATAATACACACCATTGCTTTCTATTGTTACATTCACACCATGTTCTGCCAGCAGCGTGAAAAAACGCCTTTGTATTGATACATCTGTAAGTATTGATGTAAATGTGAAGACCAGTTCACCATTATATGAAACTACTGCCCCCTTTATATTCTGTCCTGTAGATACAGAAATCATTGAGTAAAAACGCTTTATATAATCTTTATATACATCATCTATAGCTATATTCCCTATATTGGTAAGTGTAGTAGTACCTGCTTTTGCAGATGATTTATAAACAAACTTCATTGCTATTTTCTTTATAAAAAATGGTATTGAACGCAGGAATATATTTTTCTGGTTGGACACATTATATGAAAAGAGTTCCTCCAGATGTTCTTTATTTATCTGGCTTTTAAGGCTTTCTTTTATTTTACCAAGAACTTCTTCAAATGTATAATCATCCTTTTTAGCTTTAAAAAGTGCGCTTACCATTACAAAAAAATTCCTGGTAGTCATGGAGTCAAAATATGGCCTTAGATTTACAGGCACACATATAACAATGGGCTTGGAGGATGGCTGCCCATGCAGGTATTCACAAAAAACAGAGTATGCGAAAAGCCCCGTAAGGTATTCATTTATACTTGCCCCAAAAACCTTTCCTGCCTTTTTAACTTCATCTAATGGCATATATCCATGTATTACACCTAGTTCACCTGCTACAAGTTTCTCGCCTTTCACTTCAACTGCCCTTGCCGTCTTATAGCCCTTTGCATGGCTTTTACGGTAGTTTTTCAGGTAACTGTCCTCAGTATTAAGCGATGTTATATCAGAAAGGCCGCTCCCCTGTGCCACCTCTATGCCCGGGTGTCTCAGGCGAAGGTACTGGTATACCAGTTCACGCAGGAAATTAATGCCTCCCATTCCATCCGCAAGTACATGGAATACTTCAAGGTTAATCCTTTTTTTATAATAAGTTACCCTGAAAAGATAGTTATTATTAGCATATGGCTCAATATACCGGCATGGGTAATCATTTTCTTCCTCAACAAGAGGTGGTCTTTTATTATTTGTCTCAAAATAGTACCAGAAAACCCCTTTCCTCATATGGACATTAAATGTGCCAAAACCAGGAAGTACCATATCCAGTGCTTTCTGCAACGTGCCTCTGTCAATTTCCTCATTCAAATCAACTGCTATCCTGTATACATTTGTCATCGTATGTGTTGCAATAGCTGGAAAAAGATTGGCTGTATTGTCAAGCTTCTGCCAGTTTGTCTCTGTCTTTTTTCTGGTCTTAACTCTCTTTTGTTTTGTGTTTCCTGTTATATTGTCTTCCATTATAAGGCCTTTCCATAAAAATCCCCATGCCGTGCTTTGCACGGCACAAATAGTAATGAAAAATGCTGTTTTTGCATTTTTCTTGTGTGAAATTGTAATGATTGTTAG
>JAAWKM010000191.1 GCA_022797375.1 Lachnospiraceae bacterium | reverse complement strand
CCCCATGCCGTGCTTTGCACGGCACAAATAGTAATGAAAAATGCTGTTTTTGCATTTTTCTTGTGTGAAATTGTAATGATTGTTAGACAGCGTTTTTTGTTGTCTTAGAATCATTTTTCACACTATATTTTCAAATATATTCCAATAATGTATAATAGGTGAAAAACAACAGGTGGTATAAATAATGGATAAAATCAAAGAAAAATTTTCATCAATCTGTGACACAAGACACCAGAGTTATGTGGAACATAAATTAAGTGACATACTTGTAATAACTATGTGTGCTGTTATGTGGCATAGACAGTTTAAACGGGATAATTAGTTATGCAGAAAATAAATTTGGAATTACAAAAATACCATCCAAGCCAACATTAAGCCGTGTTTTAAATATGGTGGATGCAGGAAATGTAGCAGGAATAATAACAGGGATAATGAAAGAGAGCATATGTTGCTGTGGATGGTAAAGCCATGCGCAGTACAGCAGAAAAAGGGAAGCCAGGTTTTAACTGCATACTGTACAGAAAGCAGTGTTGTACTGGGACAGGAAGCCATACATGAAAAAACAAATGAAATCCCTGTATTCCAGGAAATGCTGGAATATATAGATATTAAAGGAAAAACAGTGACAGCGGATGCCATGCACTGCCAGAAAGAAACATGCCGTAAAATAAAAGAAAAAAGGAGGGGATTATGTCCTGGGGCTTAAGAAAAACCAAAGAATGTTATATGAAGATGTAAAACTTTATATGGAAGAAAACATCAATGAAAAAGAAATGGAAACATACACAGCCATTAATAAAAATAATGGCAGGACAGAAAAAAGAACTTGCAGGAAAACAGAAAACACAGGCTGGATTTCTGGTAAAAATGAATGGGAAGGGCTGTGTAGTATTTTTTCTGTAGAGCGCGAAGTTGTTACAAAAAATGGCACATCAGAGGAAACAAGTTATTATATTACAAGCCTTTGCACAAGTACACAAAAATTACTGGAAACCAGCAGGGAACACTGGAAAATTGAAAGCATGCACTGGATACTGGATGTTGTATTTTCAGAAGACAGCAGTGCTGTTTTGTCAGAAAACAGCTTAAAATCATTGAATATATTAAGAAAGTTTGCATTAATGGCACATAAAAAATATGTTTTATCACAGCCAAGGAAAAAAGCTTATAAAACCAGTATGTTTGACTGTTTGTTAAATGACAACAGGCTTTTAGAAGTGCTTAAAAATTTATGAAACGGACGTGAAAATTAAATTAAAAACACTTCCATATATAACATTTTAATGTTATAATTATTTACGTGTCTTGCAGGTTTTACCTGCACAGACAGATATATATGACAAAAGAAGGAGGAAACAAATGGGAAACGATTTTAATGGACAAAACCAGGATGGAGAATGGCATTCTGCCAGCAGTACAGACAGTAACTCTTCATGGGGACAGTCTTCTGCCCAGGACGGTTTTTCATCACAAAACACTGCAAGTTCCGCAAATACATATACAAACCAGGGTGAACCAGCAGAAAAACCAGTTAATATTGTAACAGGCATTGTTGGTGCATTTGTTGGGGTACTTATTGGTGTTGTACTCTGGGTTGTTATATACCAGATGGGCATTATCGCAGGGATTGCAGGTTTTGTAATGATGATTTGTGCATTTAAGGGCTTTGAACTGCTTGGAGGAAGGATGAATGTGGCAGGGGCTGTTATATGTATTGCACTTGTTTTAATTGCTGTTTACTTTGCACATAATATCTCTGTTGCAATCAGCATTATGCAGGAAATGGATGATATTACTTTCTCCAACGCATACAAATCTATTCCTGAATTCCGTAAGCTTGTAAGTGAATTTGACAAAGCATATTTACATGACTTGCTAATCGGATATGGACTTACACTGGTTGCTATTATACCATCTATAAAAGGCAAAACCAGGCGTTAGATGGCAGTACCAAATATAAACCAGTATATAAAACTAATTATATAAATAAACAGGAGAGGGTGTAAAAAATTCTGTGTCTATGGAAAATAATCTTTTCCAGAAAGAATTAGATATGTAATATTTTTGCTGTCGAATTTGCGTCCATTCTGTTGTCGAATGTATCTTTCTATTTTTAGTATAGCCATTATAGGAAATTTTATACATCTTTTCTATTTTTTGGTATAGCAAACAGGACATTGCATTATTTCTTTTTTTGTGGGCCCCGCCCATACCCGGCCTCAGGAATAAGACCTGCAGTTTTTGGGAATAATGCAGATGCCGATGGAATAAGGCCTGGGCAGAGGGGTTCTTCTTTTCCCCCCCCCTGTCCCGGCTTTTCTTTTACGGACAGCAGGTAAGCCTCTCGCCAAACAGAACAATCAGCTGGTTCAGCACCTGATCCCAGTTACGGTATCTCTGTGTCCATTTTTTAACAATATTCCCACTGGCAAGATAAAGCATCTTTTCTAAGGCAATGTCACTTGGAAATACACTTTTTGTTTTGGTAACTTTCCGGTACTGGCGGTTCAATCCTTCTATGATGTTTGTCGTATACATGATCCTGCGGATTTTATCTGAAAACTGGAAGAAAGAACTCACGTCCTCCCAGTTGTTTTCCCAGTTACCCACAGCATAAGGATATTTCTTCCCCCATGTCTCTTTGGTTCCTTCCAGTTCAGCAAGAGCAGCCGCCTCAGTTGGGGCATTGTATACTGCTTTAAAATCGGATGAGAATTTCTTGAGGTCTTTATAATTCACATATTGGAAGGAATTACGTAACATGTGGATAATGCACCGCTGTATCTGGGCCTGCGGATAGACTGCCTGTATGGCTTCCCTGAAACCGGGCAGTCCGTCTGTACAGAAAAACAGGACATCTTTTACACCACGGTTTTTCAAATCATTAAGCATGCCAAGCCAGAACTTGCTGCTCTCGTTGGCGCCTACAGTGATGCTGAGGATTTCTTTGTACCCATCAGCCGTGACACCCAGCACCACATAGGCAGCACGGCTTAAAATCCTTCCATCTTCCCGTACTTTATAGTGTATGCAGTCCATGAACACAAAGGGATAAACCGGATTTAATGGACGGGACTGCCATTCCCTGGCCTTGGGCAGGATTTTATCTGTGATTTTGCTGGCCATTCCGGCTGACAGTTCGATTCCATAAAGGTCAAGAAGCTGGTCATTGATATCCCGGGTACTCATTCCCCTGGCATAAAGGGAGATTACTTTTTCCTCTGTTCCGGATATATCCCTCTGGTATTTTGGAATTAATTTGGGCTCAAATTCCCCATTACGGTCTCTTGGCACGTCAATCTGGAATTCTCCATACTGGCTCTTGAGTTTTTTGGTGGAGTGTCCATTCCTTTTATTATTTGTGTGCATATCCCCTTTCTGGTTTTTCTGGTAGCCTAAGGTGGAATCCAGTTCCGCCTCCATGAGTTCCTGCAGGATATCTTTAAAGCTGTCTTTCAGCAGGGTGTAGACATCGGAAACGCTGCTGATGTTGTTTTCTGCAATAATCTGTCGTATTTGTTCCTTTGTTGCTGGCATAATAATACTCCTTTTCGATAAGATTTGTCATATCTTAATTCTTACCAGAAAGGAGTTATTTTTTACCAAAGACACAAACTTTTTTACACTACCAAACAGGATATTCCACATCTTCCTTGAAAGAATCCTTATTTTCGGCTAGATGGCTGTAATCAAGGCATCTGATTACATATTTAATATTTTTGCCTGCATTAAAAGCCCTTTCAAGGTTATCATTTATTTCCTTATAATGCCCCCTGAAAATGGAACTTTAATAAAATCAGTCCAAAATATTTTATCAGCTTCCGGCTTCTTGAAATTTTCAGTCATAGAAGTTCCTGTAATAATACTTTCATATTCAAAATTCTTCGTTATCCCATAATTCTGGTATCTCTCGTTATTTAATGGGTAATCATAATTTTCCAATGGTTTATGGTAATGGAAAAATGGGTCAATATAAATTATAACTGAAGCAAACATAATAAATGCTATTGCCATTAAAACCAATGTACATACAATCCATATTTTATGACACATAACTCTTGCTTCTCTCTTTTTTCCCTTCATTTTACGTTCCCTCTAAAAACAATACCTTATGGTACTGGATGGCCTACAAATAACCATCCAGCCTCTGTGCCACACCAAGCAGCTTTTCCACTAGCTCTGCCGCCTGTCTGGCTTCTTCACTGCTTGTATTTCCAATGTCATTAGCTTCAAGGGTACTAGCAGCAACTTCCTCACTTACTGCTGATATCTGGCTGATGCTGTCAACAATATGGTTATTTGCAGAATAAACCTCATCAATGCTTTCTCCAATAACTTTTACATTATCTCCAAGCATCGTCACAACAGTATGTATATTTGAAAAGTTCTCACCAGCAATTCCAATATTTTTCTTTTCTTCTGCTGATGCTTCAAGCATTTGTGAAACGCTCTCTAATGTTTCACCAGTATTTCCCTCTAATTCTTCGACAATGTTCCTGATATTTTCTGTCAGTTTCCTTGTCTGTTCTGCAAGTACACGTATCTGGTCTGCTACAACTGCAAAACCACGTCCAGCCTCTCCTGCCCTTGCACTTTCAATGGATGCATTCAAGGCAAGCATATTCGTCTGGCTGGAAATAGAAAATATTTCCTCTGTAATACTTCCAACCTTTTTAGCATTTTCTGACAGCATCTGCATGCGCTCACTAGCCTGGTGGTTTGACTGTTCAATAAAGTCTGCCTGCTCAAGCAGTTCTTTCATAGACTGCTGTCCTTCCTTTACTGCCTCAAGGCTGTTCTTTGCATTTTTAGCCATCTCATCAGAAATGTTTTTTGTATTTGTTATCATCTCCTGGATATTTCCTGTCATAAGTGTCTGTTTTTCAATACTCTTTGCGTTTAATGCATTTCCCTGCGAAATTTCTTCCAATGAATCAGCTGTCTTCGATACTGCATCTCTTAATGTTGAAATTTTTCCGCTTACTGAAACAGAATTTTCTTTGATAACAGTTGCAATCTCAAGAACATCACTGAGAAGCTTTTCGCTTTGCCCTTTCTGATAAGCAATCTGCTCAAGTTTCCTTGCATTAATCTTGTTGGAGATTCCTGTCACCTGGCACATTGCCACTAAGTACACTGTCATACCTGCAATCTGCAGCAACAGAGTAGAAATATTAATCGGAAGCCCCGAAGGCATTGTACCCTTATAAAAACGAAAACAGACATAGATAATATTAATTAATAATACACCTATACTTGTTGACACCATAAACCTTAAATCAAAGTACAGCATTATTACACCGGTTAATGGTACTGCAATAATAAACACCAGGTCATTCTTTGCTCCCATCATAGTCACTAAGTACAATACCGCATATTCCATAACAATCGTATATTTAAGAATATTGCTTTTCTTGTTTATAAAAAAAACTATGTTATTTGCAATACATGCAACAGCTGAAATTGCTGCAACCAAAACCGCAAATCCCCACGTTATATTGCCACCAGCTGCATCCCTTAAATATCCACCAAAAAGAAAAACAGATATAACAGATACAACAATTAATGTCAGACGGTTGATACGGACAAGTTCCTCCTCCTGATAAGCTGTATCACCAGAATCCTCATTTCTTTTTTTGTATTCTGCCATCATTATGACCTCCTATAATTATATAATTATTGCCTATAGAAAATGCTTTACCTATGTATTTTTTGCGGTTTCAAAAAACCATTTGCCCATTTCGTCCATTATTCTACCATACTTTTTAAAAAAATAAAATATATATCCTTATTAAATACATGGCTGTTTCATAAATTTTTTACAAATATACTGGATGTGTGATAATTTCCAGTTATCCTATATCTAAAGGTTTTGCACAAAAAAAGTGCAAAATGGCACTGTAAAACTCATATTTTTGACGAAAAGCATGTCAAAAATCTTCGCATTTTTATGGAAGGCTGAACTGTTA
>JAAWKM010000190.1 GCA_022797375.1 Lachnospiraceae bacterium | reverse complement strand
ACAGCTACGCTGTTCATAGTAACAAGCAGCGCTTTCAGCGCTGAAAATGCACACATTTTGCAAAAAAAGATTTTGTTCCAAAATCATGCAAAATGGCGCAATAAAACTCGTATTTTTGGCACAAAACATGCCAAAAATCCTCGGATTTCATTGACTGTGAATAGTAACAAATTTACTACTTTATGGACAGAGCCTTGATAATAGATATTGTTATTGCTGGATAAGTGTAATATAATAAATCCATCAATAAAACAGAAATTATGAGGTTGTGTAAAGTGATAGGTGTATATTTTAGCGGAACAGGAAATACGAGGAGGCTATTGCCGCTCAGACTGGCTTTATAATAAAATAGTTTAAAGATATAAAAAATAATCAAAGTTTGCGTGGGAAAACAGAATGCAGAAAGAAAAAAGACTACAGTTTACTCAGAAGTGGATTGAGGATGCAGTAAAAAAGCTGCTCAAAAAAGAGGACATTTATGAAAGCGATATGGAGAAAATCAAGTATCTCAGGATTGGTAATTATGACTGCTCCCCTTATTTTAAAATTGAAATAAGCACAGCAGAACCGCCGGAGCCCTTCTATGACACTTAAGAGCGATGCCCAGGCTGCGGGTATTGGAAGTAGTAGAGACCAGATTTCATTCCCTGGAAGGTATGGAAGACCTCGTGCGGCTGAAACAGCTTTGCAGCTGGGTGGATTAAAAAGGAGACACAGACAGTGCGGGAATGTCCCATGAAGTATTACAGTACATCATGGGACATTCTAACATAACTATGACGCTGGAGTATTATGCCCGCTACTCTGTTTTAGTTTTTGTCTGACTGGGAAAACAGAGGTTATTATACTATCTTTAACCAAAACGCTGGACGAATACCATCCATATCTGACACATCTATAGCAGCCTGCTCAATATATCCATCGAAATTTACGCAACTGATAAAATCATATTTCCCTTCTCTTGCCGGGCATTTCTCTCCATAATAACGCAGAAACCATGAACCTTTATTTTTTTCGCCGCAGTCCTCATCCACAAACCATGCACCTTTATTCCGTACATAAGCGGTTGTCAATGCCCCACGTTCATCATAACTAACATAATCCTCCACTTCGTCATCAAAATATTCTTCCACTTCATCATAATCCAACAGGAAGATATAGTCTTGCGTATTTTTTGCAGGGTTGGCTATATCAGAAAGAAGAATTTTTTCCCGTTCTTCATCCGAAAAAGCAGTCATTAAAAATTCATGGTTCAGCCAGTTTCGCAAAGTGCAATCCTGCCATATCACTTTTTCCAAGCAATTATGGTATGGTCTGTAATCCAGCAAATACCTGCTGAGACAAAGACAACAACCCTGGTTTTCTTTCAGCACAATCCATTCAACTGGTTCTTTTTCCAAACCGCAATTTTGCGGATATTTACCCATAACTAAAGTGCGTTTAACCATAGCTCTCCTTTTAATGCATTTCCTTAATACGTTTATACCCAAAACTACGGTTTTCTATTAAATCTGCCAGTCTGCCGCTTACAATGCCCTGGGCTTCTTTGCAGTAGAAAAGATTTTTGACCCTCTCTCTCTCTTCTTTAGCATATCCTTCCCCGTTAATTGCAAATAATTCCAGCTCCTTTAAGAGTCCGTCAAAGTCCTTTGCTTTAACGCCTGGCGTGACCTCCTCATATGGAAAGTACATTTCCCTGTCCTCTGCCAGATACTCCTCATAATCATAACAGTAGAAAAGCAATGGCCGCCCAAGCAGCAGGTAATCTATATAAATACTGGAATAATCTGTTACCATTGCCTCTGTTTCCATAACAAGGCGCTGTATATCCATATCCATGCCTGTTACGTCAATAATATGCGGGTAACTGGAAAGCTCTTCCTTTTCATTTCTATGGTAGAAATGTTTCTTTATTATAAAATAATACCCATTTTCCTCAAGAAATGTTTCAAGCCTTTCCAAATCAAAAAGCTTTGTAATCTCAATTTTCCTGGCTCCTTCCTTTCTATGTGTGGGGCAGTAAAGAATAATATTCTTCCCTGGAAAATAAGGCACTGGTTTTTCTTTCTTGAAAAATATATCACTTCTTGGCTGTCCCAGGCATAGCACCTGTTCTTTGCGTACTCTGAATGCACTCTGGTATATTTGTGTAAATACCTGGCTTGTTGCAACATAATACATATTGCCAAGTGGAATATTTATTAAAAAATCACGTAATTTTTGTACAGGGCTGTCCCAGTTTTTTTCATATTTATTATCATAACATACCTTTTTTAGTGGTATGCCATGCCAGAGGTTGATTATTACAGCCCTGCCAAGGTATGTGTGCATAATGTCACTTATTCCGTTAGAAACCACAGCATACCCTGCACGTAAATGCAGCCATACAGCTTTAAAAGTCCCCCATCTGTACACTTCATATCCAAGTGCCTCTATATGCCTTGCTGTTTCTTCATTTTTTGTAATCCATACTGCACGCATATTTTTATGTTTTTGCATTTCCAGAAACAACTGCATGGAATTATCCGCAAAACGCTCACCAAGCCATGCGCCAAATACGCATATATTCCGGTTTCTTGGCATTATCATTGAAATATACATAATGCAATATTTAAATACAGTCTTTATCCCTTTATATATTTTATTTAACAATATGTTATCCTCCGTTTTATCAAAAGAATTACCCCCATAAAATCTGCATTATTTTACGCGCCAGCCCCTTTTTCCATGATTTAGACGATATAAAAAATCCTGTCCTTTCAAAGCATGTCATCCTGCATATGCCAGTATACCTGATTATCATGGCATATTCCATAAATAGTGATTTTCCAGACATTGTATCACCATATACCTGCAGGAAATAACGTGCCTGGTTTACTGATGCCTTTACAGCTTCTTTATATGCTTTCTTTCCATCCATAAGCCTCTTAAAAAGGTATGATGGGCTTGTGCTTGCTTTTGCCCCTACGCTGTTGCTGCCATGCTGCCTGTAACTTACAAGTGGTTTGTTTATGAAAGCTGTCCTGCCAAATATTTTAGCATATAGTGCTGCAAAATAATCATGCATTATTACATTTGGATTTCCTGCAAATGGTGCAATACCACTGCAAAGTGCTTTATTAAAAAGCATGGTGCAGCCTGTTACATTGTTTTGCAGGAGAAGCTGTTCAAGTGTTGCTTCACGCCTTATTCCTGAATAATCAAACATAGAAGGGGATATCATTTCCATATTTTCATTAACTACTTCTACATCACTATGCACAAGCAGTGGTATGCCACTTCCATATTTTTCTTCAAGCTGGTGCATTTTATCCATACATGTACTAAGCTTGTCCATTTTCCACACATCATCCTGGTCAGAGAACATTATATATTCTGAATCACCTGCATCATTTAAAAGCCTCGCAAAATTGCCTTTTGCACTGCCGCACGCAGGTTCATTAATATAAACTATCACTTCATTTGCAACACTGGACGCAAAATCATTTAGTATCTGTACTGATTTATCACTACTGCAGTCATCACGCACAACAAGGCGCCACTCACTATAATCCTGCATACGTATTGACTCTAACTGTTCTTTTAAATATCTTTCCCCATTATAAACTGCCATAAGTATTGTTATCATGTTAATCTCCCTTTTTCCAATTAATATAATTGTATTCTAATACATTCCAGTAAAAAAATAAACACCTGGAAGTAAATTTTACATAAACTATTAAGGAATATAATAAACTGTAAATTTATAATTGTACAGATATTCTATTATATACCATAGTATGGAGGACTGCCATGAATCATGTAGCATCTGCTATAAATTTAAACTATGCTATACGCCAGGGTCTTACAGGGCGTGGCATAGGTATTGCTGTGATGGATACCGGCATAGGCAGCCACCCTGACCTTACAGAGCCTGGGGGATGCCTTGCAGGATTTTTTGACACAGTAAACAGACATTCAAATTATTATGATGATAATGGCCACGGAACCCATATAGCAGGTATTATAGCCGGAAATGGTTCTGCAAGCAATGGGCTCTACCGCGGCATTGCGCCCGAAAGCCGTATATATATGGTTAAAATATTAAACAGCAGGGGAGAAGGCAATACTGGCAATGTACTTGAAGGTATTAACTGGATTTTGAATAACCAGAAAAAATATAATATAAGGATTGTAAATATATCTGTAGGAAGTACAAGAAATAAACATTTTGATGAAAATTCACCTCTTGTCATGGGTGTAAATAAGCTGTGGTCAGCAGGCATTGTGGTTCTTACAGCAGCAGGCAACCACGGTCCTGGCCCTTACTCCATAGGTGCGCCTGGTAACAGCCGTAAAATTATAACTGTAGGCGCTTCTGATGTTATGCAGTATGGAAATGGAAGGGATTATTCAGGGCGTGGTCCTACAAATTCATGTATAAAAAAACCCGATATTGTTGCACCAGGTTCTGATGTTATAAGCTGTATGCCTGCCAGCAAAATGATATTTCCAGCATTTAATAAATATTTTAGCAGGGAAAGCCAGCTTAAGCAGTATTATAAAGCGCGCAGCGGGACTTCTATGTCAACGCCTGTAGTCAGTGGGTGTATTGCACTGCTTCTGCAGAAACATCCTGAAATGACTAACAGGGATGTAAAACTCCATTTGCGTAATACAGCATACGACCTTGGATATTCCCATTCCCGCCAGGGATGGGGGCTTATACAGTGCAACAGGCTGTTAGCCTGATATATATGCCAGCATGGCATATATCTGTTCAAATCCTGGCTTATATACCACAATATTATAAAATAAAACTGCACCTGTATATGGCAGGTGCAGCGTATAACAGGTGACACAATATTGTATTTTAAATACACATATAAATCAAATACTTATTGTATTTGGTGTATTGCTGTTGTTTCCTGTTTTTTCAGCAAGAATTTCATCTAGTTTCTTTATAAATTCACCCATCTCGTTTTTAGAAAGCTGTGCATCAGCACCAAGCCCCTCGCCCTTCTTCATCATATCTTCATTGATAAGTGATGAAAATATAATAACTGGCAGGTCTTTCAACTCTGGGTCTTCCCTTATAAGTTTTAACAGCCTGTGTCCATCCATCTGTGGCATTTCTATATCTGTAACAACACAAGCCACATTCTGCTTTATTGTGCCCTGTTTCTTATACTGTTGCAGTATATTCCACAATTCAAGCCCATTATTGCATGGCATAAGCCTCGTATATCCAGCCCTTGTAAGGCCGTCATAAATAAGTGTGCTAAGAAGCTGTGAATCTTCTGCATAGACAATTGGTGCATTATTTGTTTTTCTTGCACCAAGCTTGTCAACATCTGAAAGGTTAATTCCAATCTCTGGTGATATATCTGCTACGATTTTCTCAAAATCAATCAGCATAACAAGCTTTCCATTAAGATTTATAATGCCCGTTGCAACACTATTGCTGCCATTGCTTACCATGCTGTCAGGTTTTATAATTTGTGACCAGTTTACTCTATGTATACCAACCACGCCATGTACATGGAATCCCGAATTGCAGTCGTTAAAATTGGTAATAAGGAACATATCCTTTTGCTCATCTACCCTTTCTTCCATTCCAAGGCATCTTGCAAGATTAACTATAGAAATGGTTTCACCTCTTGTGCTGAATGCCCCTTCAATATTAGGGTGTCCGTTTGGTATAGGTGTTAAGGTTCTGTATGTCATAATTTCCTTAACTTTTGCTACGTTTATGCCATAATAATTTCCTGCTATTATAAACTCTAAAATTTCAAGTTCATTAGTACCACTTTCCAATAAAATATTAGTATCCATAACTTTCCTCCGTCCTTTATATGTTATTATTATTTTACTATAGCCAAACTATATTTGCAAGGGAATATATAATTACTTCTACGTCCGTTTCATAAAAATTCCCATGCCGTGCTTTGCACGGCACAAATAGTAATGAAAAATGCTGTTTTTGCATTTTTCTTGTGTGAAATTGTAATGATTGTTAGACAG
>JAAWKM010000189.1 GCA_022797375.1 Lachnospiraceae bacterium | reverse complement strand
CATGCCGTGCTTTGCATGGCACAAATAGTAATGAAAAATGCTGTTTTTGCATTTTTCTTGTGTGAAATTGTAATGATTGTCAGACAGCGTTTTTTGCTGCCTTAGAATCATTTTTCACACTATTTCCAGTTATACTGTGCTGGAAGACAGACGCAGGGTTTCCAGTGCCAGCACAGAACCGTTTCCGCTTATCCCAAAGTTTCCGTCCTGCAATGGCATTTTTAAATATAATACCTTGTTAAACATGGTACGAATTTTTTATACCACCTACAAGGTGGCACATTTTACAAAAACCTTGTTAAAATCCATTAAAAGGATATGCTTTACCCAATGCCCCTTTCTATCCACCACAACACTTTTACAAGAAACGGAGGAAATATGGATAACAGTAACAGTTTTATTATTAACGATTCAAAATCATTTGGATTAAGGCTTGCGAGGTTAAGAGAGGGCAAAAGCGTAAGCGCGCGTGAAATGAGCCTTTCCATAGGACAAAACAAAAACTATATCAATGCCATAGAAACTGGCAAAAATTATCCCTCAATGTCATCTTTTTTGTATATCTGTGAATACATGGAAATCACACCTAAAGACTTTTTTGATACAGGATGTAAGAACCCTTTCCTTTCAGAAGAATTTATTAACACCATAAAACAGCTAAATCCTGTACAAATACAGCACTTATACCAGATTGTCCTTGATATTGCTTCAAAAGCTTAATTCCTCAGATATTTTTCCCTTCATATCCTATTTGGCGGCAATATGCAGAAGCATATTGCCTTGTTAATGTTTCTCAAGAAAATGGCATGGCTGCTTCCTTTCTGAAAGTGTCGCAAAACCATAACCTGCTTCTTTTAATTCTTTTATAATACCCCTTAATGCTTCAAGTGTCTGCTTGTTACAGCCGGAATCATGCATAAGTATTACTGGTTCGTCATATTTCTGGAAATCCTTCCTGACATTTTCCATAATGGAATCTACAGAAGGAGTGCCAACTGAATCTTCCGCACTTACATTCCAGTCTGCATATTCCATGCCATTCTCGTGCACTTTATTAATAATGCCTTCCCTGAATGCACTTATATATCCGTTTGCACTCCCCCAGGGAAACCTTACAAGCTTTGCATCATATCCGAACTGCATCTCAAGCTGTTCTTTTATCTTCATTATATCCTTAAAACATGATTCTTCATTAGCATAAATTTCATTGGCTTCATGGCAGTATGTATGTACCCCTATTTCATGCCCCTCATCCAGTTCCCTCTTTATTATATCTGCCATCTCCCCGTCAATCTGCTGCCCAATAAGGAAAAATGTTGCTTTTGCACCCTCCTCTTTAAGAATGTCAAGGTATTTTTCTGTCAGGCAGCTGGGACCATCATCAAATGTAAGGTAAGCAGTCTTTTTAACCGTCCCCTCAGAAATGGCACTCTCCCCTGCTTTTTTACTTCCATTGCGGCTTCCTGCCATCCATGCACTGTCCCTCCAGCCAGACCTCTCTGCAAGCATACAGGCACATATAATAATTACAGCAGCTATACATGCCGCCTTTTCCCTGAAAGTCCATACTGTCCTTTCTTCTTTATTGTCTTTATCAAAATTATCCGGGATTTTCACTCTTTCCACCAGCCTCTTAATTTTGTATCTTATAAAATTTATGTAGGCATGTAATAAATATTACTGTAATTTTGCGCATATTTTTACAGTATTTTTAGGGGACATTCTATTTGCTTTTAAATATAAATTACGATATAATTTTTTTAAAAACGTGCAGTTTTTAATGCCTTTATAAATATTCTGCCTGGCATTAAAACACACAAGAATGGAGGAAATTTATGAAATTTGGTTACTTTGATGACCCTGCAAAAGAATATGTTATTACAACACCTAAAACACCGCTTCCCTGGATAAATTACCTTGGAAGCAGCAGTTTTTTCTCACTGGTATCTAATACATGCGGCGGTTACAGTTTTTATAAGGACGCAAAGCTTTTACGCCTTACGCGTTACCGTTACAACAATGTGCCAGCCGACGAGGGCGGACGCTACTATTACATTAAAGATGGTGATACTGTATGGAATCCGGGATGGCAGCCTGTAAAGACAGAACTTGATTCTTATGAATGCCGCCATGGTATGGGCTACAGCCGTTTTACGTCAGTTAAAAATGGGCTTGAAGCTTCTATGCTTGCATTTGTCCCATTAAATGACAACTGCGAAATAAACCAGATTAAATTTACAAATAACTCTGGCAGTGAGAAAAATTTTACATTCTTCTCATATATTGAATTCTGTCTCTGGAATGCCATGGACGACATGACAAATTTCCAGAGAAATTTAAATACTGGTGAAGTTGAAGTAATTGGTTCTTCTATTTACCATAAGACAGAATACCGTGAACGCCGCAACCACTATGCAGTTTTTTCTGTAAATACAAATATTGATGGTTTTGATACAAGCCGTGATGAATTTTTAGGTGCCTACAACGGGCTTAATGAGCCACAGGTTGTAAAGGAAGGTAAATCACATAATTCTATTGCAAGTGGATGGAGTCCTGTTGGCTCACACCAGATTAATGTAACACTCGCACCTGGTGAAACAAAAAGTTTTATCTTTGTACTTGGCTACTGTGAGAACCCACAAGACCAGAAATTTTCTGCACCAGATGTTATTAATAAAAAACCTGCTGATGAACTTCTTGCAAAATACCAGACTGATGCACAGGTTGGCGCTGCACTTGAAGAATTAAAAAATGACTGGGAAAACCTGCTCTCTAAATTTACAGTACATTCCGATGAAGAGAAACTTGACCGCATGGTAAATATCTGGAACCAGTACCAGTGCATGGTTACATTTAATATGTCACGTTCAGCTTCTTATTACGAGTCTGGTATTGGCCGTGGAATGGGCTTCCGTGATTCATGCCAGGATTTGCTTGGATTTGTACACCTTATTCCAGAACGCGCAAGAGAAAGGATTATTGATATTGCTTCAACGCAGTTTGAAGATGGCAGTTCCTACCACCAGTACCAGCCACTTACTAAAAAAGGAAACCTTGATATAGGAAGCGGATTTAATGATGACCCGCTATGGCTTGTTGCCTGCGTTTCTGCTTATGTAAGAGAAACTGGTGATACTTCAATACTTGAAGAAAATGTTCCTTTTGATAATGATGAGAGTAAAGCAGTATCCCTTATGGAACACCTTAAGCGCTCATTTAACTATACTGCAGAACACAAAGGTCCTCATAACCTGCCACTTATAGGGCGTGCCGACTGGAACGACTGCCTTAACTTAAACTGTTTCTCAGAAAATCCTGGTGAATCCTTCCAGACATTTGGCCCAAGTGAAGGCCCTGTTGCTGAATCAGTGTTTATAGCAGGGATGTTTGTTAAATACGGCAATGAATATGCTGACCTATGCGAATTTACAGGTGACAAGGCTGAAGCAGAAAGGGCAAGGGCTGAGGTTGCAAAGATGAACGAAGCAGTCCTTAAGGACGGCTGGGACGGCAAATGGTTTGTCCGTGCTTATGACGCAAATGGAAATAAAGTTGGTTCTGATGAATGTGAAGAAGGCAAGATTTATATTGAGCCACAGGGATTTTGCGTGCTTGCAGGAATTGGCACTGAAACAGGCGAGGCAAAACAGGCGCTTGACTCTGTTAAAGCAATGCTTGATACTAAATATGGAATTGTCCTTTTACAGCCAGCTTATACAAAATACCACCTTGAACTTGGCGAAATTTCTTCTTATCCACCTGGATATAAAGAAAATGCAGGTATATTCTGCCACAACAACCCTTGGGTATCATGCGCCGAAACAGTTATAGGACGTGGAAACAGGGCATTTGAAATTTACAGGAGGACATGCCCTGCATATATCGAGGATATAAGTGAAATCCATTGTACAGAGCCTTATGTATACTCACAGATGATAGCTGGCAAAGATGCACACTTCTTTGGACAGGCTAAAAACAGCTGGCTTACTGGTACAGCGGCATGGACATTTGTAAATGTATCACAGTATATACTTGGCGTTTCTGCTACACTTTATGGTTTAAGCATTAACCCTTGTATTCCATCTGAAATGGGTACAAAGTTTACAATAACACGTAAATACCGTGAAGGCACTTATAATATAACTGTGGAAAACCCTTCAAAAGTTGAAAAAGGTGTAGTAAAACTTATTGTTGATGGAAAAGAACTGGCAGGTACTACAGTTGTCCCATATGAAAAAGGTAAAACAGAATATAATGTAACTGTTGTTATGGGTTAAATTTTCTAACAAATAATATAAGAATTCCTTTTTCTGCCACTGGCATAACAGAATAAAATAACAGGGGCACACCAGTTAATAAAACTGGATATGTGCCCCTGTCTATATCAGGCATATTCCTGTTCCATCAAGTCTATGCTTTAGCCTCAAACACTGGCAATATATCCAGCAGTTCAGCTATTGGCGTGACTTTTTCATTGTTAAATACATTATCATATGCTTCTTCTTCATTATTATAATTATTATCCAGGTATTTTAAAAGCTTCTTCCTTTCAGATTTCTCATCCTTGTCTGGAAGCCTGCTATAATTCCCTGACTTCTTAAATTCTTTTTCAACCTCCCTGAAACCAGCAATAAGGTACTCCTTATCCGGGTCATCTTTATTAACCCCGCCTATTGCATTATCAATTACTTCTTGCGCCTCTTCCTTTGACCTGCAGTTTTTAAGCCTGTTTTTCAATGCTTCTTTCTGGTATTTTACACGCAGTGCTGTCATATAAAGCTGCTGGTTATGCAGGCTCAGGTAATTTAATTCCTCCTGTGTAAGATTTTTACCACTTTTAAGCTTTGCCATAATCTTACCCATATAAGCGGCACTTTCTTCTTCATCCATACCATATGACGGGTCTATAAGAGCTTCTATTGCCTCCTGCCATATCTTATTTTTTTCATTCATATTTTCTTTAGCAAGAACCATATTCATCCAAACCACTCCTTTTATAACTTTCTAAATAATACTGCCAATAACCACAAACATATTTCTTAGCTTTTTCTACAAGTTATATCGGCTTGTATGGTTCTTTCTTTAAAATAATTCAAGCTGTTTATACTTTTCTGGCAAATCATGCAGATACCCAAAGCAGGCATCCACATTATGGACTATTCCATTTTCCCTGCACCTGCTTCTGAATATCTGCATAAGTTCTTTATTATTATCACTCACCACCTCATATGAATACCTGTACCTGTTTTGGTATTTCTGTCTTAATCCAGGAAAATGCCTGTCTAATGCAGCATAAAAATATTCCCTGTTGCCCTCACGCAGTGTCATACCCATTCCAAAACAGATAATACCATAAACTTCTGCCTGTATGCATATATCCAGAATTCCCCTGATATTTTCCTTTGTATCATTTATAAATGGAAGTATTGGTGAAAGCCATACAACTGAGGGTATGCCATTTTCATGTAATATATTTAATACCTTTGCCCTCTCTTTTGTTGTACACACACAAGGCTCTATTATTTTACACAAATCTTCATCATAAGTTGTAAGTGTTATCTGTACAACACATTTTGCCTTTCTATTAATGCTTTTTAATAAATCCAGATCCCTTAAAATTCTATCCGATTTAGTCTGGATTGCCAGGCCAAACTCATACCTGTCTATAATTTCAAGGCATTTACGTGTAAGCTGTAATTCTTCTTCACACTGCATATATGGGTCACACATTGCACCAGTACTAACCATGCACTTTTTCCTTTTGGATGCCAGAGCCTTTTCAAGAAGCAGAGGAGCATTCTGTTTTACTTCTATATCCTCAAAATCATGTGTAAAACCATAACAGCAGCTTCTGCTGTCACAATAGATGCATCCATGTGTACATCCCCTGTAAATATTCATTCCATTCTGCGCCGATAAAATTCCTTTAGCATCTGCAAAATGCATATTTAATACCCCCATATCCATAAAAACGTTACTATTCACAGCTATGCTGTTCATAGTAACCAGCAGTGCTTTCAGCACTGGTTATGTACACATTTTGCACAAAAAACGTGCAAAATGGCACTGTAAAACTCATATTTTTGACAA
>JAAWKM010000188.1 GCA_022797375.1 Lachnospiraceae bacterium | reverse complement strand
GGATAATTGTTAGTTATCCGTTGATTGCTAAAACGGAAATAAAACCTAATTACCGAATAGAAATTCACTGGGTAATCAAGTGTTATCCCAGTTTCAGAACATAAAAGCATAGACATGCTATGAGGATAGAAAAAATGCGGATACTGGTATCAAAATATTGGACGGCCTTTAAAAAAACAATAATTAATAAAGATGGAAAAAAGAAAACCGTAAAAGATGGGAAAAAATTCGAAGAACTGGTAAAGAACATTCTTGACTTAGAATATGGAAAAAACCGCTGGCAAGATACAGGTGAAACATGGGATGGTAGCAGAGATTTTGAATGGCGCACACCAGATTCATATAAGTGGGCAGAATGTAAAAATTATTCTTCTAATATTTCTTTAAATGTAATATCGAACACCTTAATAATGGCAATGATTGATTTTGCGGATGAGATATTGATTTTCAGCTATTCCAAAATCAAAGAACCTGCTTTAAAAAAATTGATTCAATTTGCAGATATCTCACAAAAAACATTAAAAATATATGCAGATGAATCTTTAGAAGAAATTATCCTCGTACACATGACTGAATTAAAAGATAATTTTTTTGCGAATTTTCCGTTGGACGCCATAGCCAACCGATTTTTACCTCCATATATCTCATGTAATATTCTTTCAGATCCTGTCACAGCGTACAATATGGATATGGATTTAGGTTATATTTCTCGAAAACCAAGTAAAATAAATTTCGATTCTATATTATGTCTTAGTATTTTAATATATAATCAATCGGCAAAAAAAATTTCAATCACCATAGAATTAAATTGGGAGAAAAGCAAAAATTGTTTTAGGGTTTTAAATTCTAAAGAGGAAAAAATAATTTGCTTTGAATTATCTGCAAATACAACGATAATTAAAAAAATATATTTTGAAACAATTATTTATAAGGATAAACTAAATTATCCCAGTGTTGTAGTTTCCAACAGTGATTTCCATAAAGAATATACGTTTGGATTCACGAAATGTTCATGGATAGGTGAATGTGTACTTCAAGGGTCCTCATACAAAAAAATAAAGGGAGATTTTCAGACAAAAATTTTAAATCCTTATTTTTTTCGGGGTATAAATATTTATGGCACTAGCGGTACTGGAAAAAGTAGATTGTTAAAAGAATGCGAAAATATTGCGCTTGGAAATGGCTATCGTGTTATCCGTTTTGGAATAAACAAAAAGAATAATACAAAAAATTTTTTGCAAAAAATTATTATAGAATTTATCTGTGCATTATATGATATTCCAAACATGGAAGAATATATACAAGAATCTGATTCCAGTAATTTAAATGATATATATAAAATGTTATTAACCATCAAATCCTCTCAGATAGAGCAACAATATTTAAATACAACTGTCATACCTATTACATCTCGCAAACTAATGCAAACAAGATGTTATATTTCATTTGATAATTTACAATACTATCCAGATCAATTTATTATGTTTTTAAACGATTTGGTTGAAAATCTATTATTGACAAATCAACATTGTAAATCTCGTATGGGTTTTTCATTTAATACGGACTATATTTACAATCAAAATGAATGTATGCACTTTTATTCTTATTTGATTAGTAATAAAGATCGTTTACAAAACATAAAATTGGAAGGGTTTTCCACGGATGGAGAAGCAAGGGTTTTCTTTAATCAGTTATTACCTAACGCGAATGTTGATGCTTTCTACATTGATAAAATAATGAACGCAGCAAATAAGAACCCTTTTTATATTAAGTCTTATCTTGTACAGCTTGAAATAGAAGGAATTTTGACCCAAAGAGATGATTATTATGTCATTCCTTCTTATAAGTATAGCGAGTTTAAGAAAAAAATATCCTATATTCCGGAAAATATCAGAGAAACTATTAAAATCCGTTGGGAGTACTATTTATCTAAGCACGAAGAAAGCTCTTGCGTAAAAATTTTGTCTCTATTACACATATTTCAGTATTTGGACTGTGAGTTAATAGAAGAATTTTCTTTGTCTAAAGCAATAATAAATACGTTATGCGAATATCATTTTTTAAAGTTTAGAGAGGAAAATGAAATTATATATTTTTTTGAACATGACTTGACTGAAAAATACTTTTCACAGGCATATTTCCCATTATGTAAATATGCTTTTACTTCTATACCATCATCTCTTAAAGTTAATAATTATTGGTATTCCAGATTGGCGGATATTGTATATAATCGAAGTATAAAATTAGATACTTACAAAAGTCTAATTACAAAAGAAATCCCCTATAAAATAGGATATGAATTTTATACTTTATTACTAAAGTATCTCTTGACACATATACATAATTTAAATGATTTAAAAAAATATTTAGAAATTTTAACTACAATTTGTAGCAACACAAGAGAACTCTATGGAACAGAAGTATCTATCACCCTTTACAAAAAAATAGTTGAAAAGGTAACAACGGATTTTGCTGAATATCAGGCGGACAAGAACTGGGCATGGACGATGATTTCATATTGCAATTTATTGTATGAACGCAATCAGTACAATGAAGCTATTGATAATATAAATAATTTATTGTCATACTGGCCAGAAGAAAATATATGTCCGGATAATGCTATTATATTCGGCTATTTGTATAATCGTCTACATGTGTATCATCGTGCCATGGAATTCCAGGTTACATCTAAATCTTTATATTGGCTGGAAAAATCAGAGGGTTTAAAAGAGTTTTTGGAACACCCGGAATTGCTATTTTTGAATCTTATAGATCGGGGATATTGCAATTATGATTGCTTCTCCTCCCAAAAGAAAATTATACAGTTTTGGGAAAAGGCATGCAGAATATATGAAAACAGTGTTATTATTACAAAAAAACCTAATTACTACTATGCCAAAATATGTGTCCAATTATTAACTGGTAATCTGGAGAATGCTCTTGTGACAATTAACAAAGGAATAAGGGCTATTGAAACAAAGGAAGAGGGCACATATTATTATACATATTTTAAACAGCGCTATTTATTATGCCTGATTGCCTGTTCGCTACTTAAAACCAACATAAAAAACACGAACCAGATTATAGAATATTTTAATGAAGTGGAGGATTTAAATTATATTCTGAAGGGAAGAATGGGTTATTCTATCCATTGGCTAAAGTCAATCTTATCCTTTTTTACAAATCAATATCTGGATTCAATTTTATGCATACAATCTGCAATAGATATTTTACTGCAAAGTCAAAGGAAAACCTTTCGTGACATTTATTTAACACAATTATACGATAACGCAAAATACTTTATAGCAAAAGCAATGATTGATATCGATTTTTCAATGAATTTAAAACAATTAAATAATCGAATGCTTATTCAGGGCTTACGGAAAATCATACGAATGTCTGATTCAGAACGCTTAAATTTTGTCAGTGCGCATGAAGCGACCGGAGTATTGCAAACAGCAGATCATAAAATCAGTTTTCCGGTTTTATGATCAATGTTAGCAACTCAACATCTGTGTTGGTATTTTGGTATTATATTTCGCAATTATGTATATTGTAATATCGATCTTTGTTTGCCGTACTAATCATTTATTGGCAAGCACTATAGTATTCAATACTGGCATGGTTATTCCATGCCTTTCATGTTATCTGGATTTCCATAAGCCTTTCATGAAAGTATTACTATTATAATCCATTGTGATATCACTCTGGCATTAAATTGTTAACATTGGTTTTATAATAAATAATTTGCAATATACCAACAGGGAATACAGTTTGCATTACGATCGACAATAATATCATTGTGAGTATCGCGCAAAGAAAACCATAAACTGTTTCCATAGCAACTGGTAAATGAATCCACAAAATAGAGCAGAGGTGTTTTGGAAGCAACAAGGGATATTTCTATCGTATTAAACAAATCAAGACACGCAATATTTCTTTCCCTAACAATTCCCTCACTGATGTCTAGTATCATGATACCGGTGCTTTGAATTATCTCCATATAACTTTTCCAGTCATGCACTGTACTGAGATTAATGAAAATGTAACCTTTTAAAATACTTTTATAAAAGAAGTATTTTAAAGACTGTTCCAAAAATTTTTCATAGTCATTATAATATTGATGTTTATTTTTATAGAAAAAAGCAGAAGCACAGTCCTCTTTAAGGTACTGAAAAGCATAATACTTTGAGTTTACCGAATCGGTACTTCCCTTGTGATATGCAAGTGCTTTTGTTGCTCCCCATATTTCATACCCCTTTTTTTTGATTCGCAGGCATAAATCATTATCACAATAAGCATACGGCATTTCTAAGTCAAACCCTTTTAATGTATCAAATAGAGTATGTTCCATTAATAAAAGAGCGCTACAAATACTTTGGACATTGATGTCGCTATTACATAGTTCGTGCTTATAAGGAAGCCCCCGTAAAAAATGAACCGTATGATAATTTTGATATCCGATGCCAAAATCAAGGATTCGATTGTCAATAGGATTAATGAGTTTGGCACCAACACATCCTACATTATTATGTGCTTTATAACAATTCATCATATGTAATAGCCAGTTTTCGCAATAAAAAATATCAGGATCAGCAAAAACAAGATATTCACCAGAAGCAATTTCTGCTCCCATCCAGATTGCTTTCGGATAGAATAGATTTTCATTAAATTGAAGCAATTTGTATTGTTTAGGGTCTAAGTCCAGTTTTGTTTCCTGTAAATTTATATTATTTGCAACAATAATAATTTCAATGTTATAGTCATAGCTGAGACTATCTTGCAAAGTCTTTAAACTGGTGATTAACATTTTCTTATTCTGATGATATGGGATAATTATAGATATAATACTCATTTGTAATCTATTCCTCCAAGCATTGTCTTAATTTTTCTAAATAAGCAAAGCCATATTTCCTGTCTGGTTCTAAATGTGCCCCCTCACCCCATTCATTCCACGCATTTATAAAGAAGTATCTGTGCTCAGACGTATGTAATTCAATAGTAAAGCGTATAATTTTTTTCAGCCACATTTCGAAAGTAACTGGATTTGCATCGGAAAAAATTTTCGCTCTTGCTGATGTCCTCGCCGTGTTATCCCATGATGGGAAAGCACAGCGAAACAATGGATAATTTATTTCATTATTCATAGTCGTAATGTAATCATAAATATGATATATGGTGCCGTTAAAATCTTTATTGGTCAGCAGAGAATAATCTATTTTATTTTCTAAACGAATGTCATGTGGAGGAAATTCTACACAAGCGTCAAATTTGTTTATTATATTTATATCATCTAATCCAAATGTTTTGGCACAGACTAGAAAGATATCTCCAATACCTGCATGCAAACAGAATTCTCTCCATAATTGTATATAATCATCTAAATCAGGAATGCCTTGGGCATTGTATATAATTAGTAAAGGGCGCTGATTTATCTTTATATAATTATCTAATATAAAATACTTTGATATTTTTGATATAAATATCTCCATATCTTTTTTTGTATATGTTTGTTGTAGTAAAATTTCCTGATCTTTACCATCCCATTTTTTTGTCCAGTTTTCATTTGCCCAACATAGGCAGAATGGAAAATTAATATTAGAATTATTTACATAATTGATCAACGGAACTTCCAACTGTGTTTTACCTTGAAAATAGTAATAGTAGAAGCAAAAGCCAAAAATACCATATTCTTTTGCTAAGTTGCATTGTTCTTCCATTATATTTACATTTCTCAAATCATAATATCCAAAAGCTTCTGGAATATGTGGCTGATAATGACCATAATATTGTGGGATTGCTTTCGCAACATTTGTCCATTCAGTAAAACCATTTCCCCAGTTTTGATTATTGATTTTTGTAGGGTAATATTGTGGAAGATAAAATGCAATTGGTTTAAGTTTATTCTTATTTGTAAATGAAATCTTTTTTCGTTCAATATAAGTGGGTACAGTGCTATAAATGTTGTGAGTATATATTTGTTCTAATTGTTTTTGAATAATATTTCTATCATAAATTTTCATCAATAGTCCCTCACAAATTAAAATATTGTAGTGGATAATACTTGATTACCCAGTGAATTTCTATTCGGTAATTAGGTTTTATTTCCGCTTTAGCAATCAACGGATAACTAACAATTATCC
>JAAWKM010000019.1 GCA_022797375.1 Lachnospiraceae bacterium | reverse complement strand
GCGTGGGTTACCGTAGCGCAATGCATGCAAAAGCCATGTCTGCGACATGCTTTCCTGGAATGGAATAAACACGCCCTGGCACTGGAAACCCTGCGTCCGCCTGCAAGCACAGGATAACTGGAAATTTTATGAAACGGACGTGGAAAAAGTATTGTAATATTTGCATTATTTTTTAATAAATGGTAAAATAAAAAGTATAAATTTATTAATATAATACAGGAGGATATTTATGGAAGATAATGGAAATTTTGAAAAAGGGAGAGATGATGGTTTTACACAAGCGAATACTTACCAGAATACACAGCAGAATCTTGCACAGATGCAAAGCCAGTCAACTGAAAGCGCTTCAGGTTTTGCAATAGCAGGTATGGTATGTGGTATTTTGTCAATAGTATGCTGCTGTGCATGGTATATTTCAGGTATTCTTGGAATACTTGGGCTTGTCTTTTCTATTATGGTACTTGTTAAAAAGATACCTGGAAGGGGTCTTGCAATAGCAGGTGTTATATGTGCTTCAATTGGTATTATACTGGCTATTGGTTTATTAGTTTTTGCTTTATCAGTAGACAGAGGTATATCATCAATGAGCCCTTCTGAATGGCGTTCATTGCTTGATAGTATTGAGAGCATGGAATAACATAATATGTAAAATAAGATACATCCAGGATTATTGCGCCACAGGTATGTGGCGCTGTTTATATGTTACTATTAAGTCTTACAGGTTTATTTCTTTACGCATTTGTTCAAAGCAGAATTTAATATAAGCGTTCTGTACATCTTTTGATTTTCTACGGCTTATAGGTATTGTACATCCATTGCTCATATGGAAAATATCCTTTTCATGTACTGTTACCTCATAAAAATTGGTGATTATGCCTTTAAAACAGCAGCAGAAATATGGATAACAGCATAATATTTCTTCCATTTTGCTGTGTGTAATACGTGTTTTTGTGTCAAAGCCCTTTTTATTATGAATTGTAACAACATGGTTGGAATATTCAGTAAATATAATATTTTTTAAAAGTATTTCCTGGCCATCTGGAAGTATTACTGATGGCAGGCTGTCGTCAGAAACAGATAAAAAACGTGAAAGCATATTTTTAATATTTTCTTCTGAAAATGGTTTAAGAAGGTAGTATTGTGCATTAACTTCATAACTTTCACTTGCAAAAGAATTGCTGTTAGTGCAGAATGCAAGCTGTACATTATTATCTGCCATGCGGATTTTACGGGCAATATCAATACCTGAAATACCATTCATATATATATCAAGCAGGATTATATCATATTTCCCAGCCTGGAAAGCACATAAAAAATCACTTCCATTATAAAATGTATCAATAATATTTTCTGTATTTCCATTACTGGGCAGGTTTTTTTGTAATATATGCAGGAGCATGTCCAGTTCCATTTGTTCATCATCTACTAGTGCAATTCTCATTATAAATCCTCCAGATATATGCCCTGTGAGTTAAAATTTTACAGTGCAAAGCAAATTTTGTATATTATATTATAAATTTAGAAAGAAAGAATTACAAGTATAATTATATTTTTTGATATACCTGTGTTACTATTCACAGCTACGCTGTTCATAGTAACTAGCAGTGCTTTCAAAAATTCTTGCATTTATGGAAGGCTGGACTGTCACATACCTGTTTCAGTGGGTATATGATAATTTCCAGTTATCTTATATTGCAGACGGACGCAGGGTTTGCGTGTCCAGCTAAATTATTCCATTCCAGTGCACGTTCTCACTACATTAGCCCACGCAACGGACGCATAAAATCTGAAAAAACCAGATTTAAGCGCCGACGGTGCTAAAGTGCACTTGTCATGGAATAAAGTTTAGCCTGGACACGTGAAACCTGCTGTTTTCTGGCAAAGCTAGAAATTTAACTGGAAATTATGTTGAGTAGATGGTTATTCAGGCAAACATTAAGATAATAACCTCTTGTCTTGTATTAGGAAATTTATAAAACTTAAAAAATAATTGGAATATGGGTTAAAACCAGCAAAATAATTTTCCAAATATAATATACAGTTATCTTATTGTTCTGGGTTTTACTGCGGATTTACAGTATCAGGTTACGCGTGCCAGGTGACAGCAATTATTCCGTAAAAGGGGTACTTTAACCCCGCCGGCATTTAAGCCCATGTGCCACAGAAGAAACACAATTTTGTTTTGGGACACATGGGCTTTATGTGCCGTTGCGTGGGTTACCGTAGCGCAAGCGTACCCCTGTACGGAATATTCTGGCTCTGGCACAGGAACCGTCCGCTTTTAAACCAATATAAGATAACTGGAAATTATCCCCTTATATTTACCGTTTGGGCTGGAATCCGCCCGCTTGGGTCATATATATTGCCAATGACCCATTTTAACAATATTATGGAAGTATAGTATTAAAATATTAAGGAATTAATGGGAGGTACAATTATGGTTAAAAAGGTTTTTAGTATTATTATTACACTGGCTTTAATCTTATGTGCATTGCCAGATAATATAATGGCAGCAGAAAATAAAGATGTTATGACACCTACATGTGTATTAAGCAGAGCTTTAAAGCTTGGAAGTGAAGAAGCAGAAAACGAGGCTGAGGGCTGGAAATGGACACCAGACCCAGAAGGGGGTGGTACATTAGAGCTGGAAAACTGTTATATACAGTCAGAAACAGCAGGTGTTTTAGAAATTTCTAATTATGGAACAAAAAAAGATATAAATATTATCCTGCGTGGTACAAATATACTGGAAACCACAAACCAGGAACTTAATTCTATTGTTATTGGAAACGGTAAGGAAAATTATATAATTAGTGAGGATGGGCAAGGAAGCCTTGAAATCAGGACAAAAGAACCAATAACTTCTGCACCATACAATGCACCATATGCTTTTGGTGGAGAGAATATTACAATTAAATCTGGGACTATTGTTTCATCAGTTTTATTCTGTATGATTACAAAAGGTGTTTATATAGAGGGCGGATTTTTAGATATAGAAATACCTGAAGGTGTAAATGATCCTGGCGGTATTTATACTATAGACGGACCGGTTGAAATAAGCGGAGGAAAGCTTAATATTAATTCACATGTAGGTATTTTTATTCCTGGAAATACACAAAATGATGCATCAGCTGGTGGCCAGATGGTAAATATTTCTGGCGGGGAAGTAAATATAAAGTCAGATTTTGTTGGTATATATATTCTGGAAAATTATTTGGATAACCCAAACCAGGCTGTTAATATTTCTGGCGGAAAGGTAGACTGTGAGGCTGGTGCAGTAGGATTTTATTCTAAAAATTTTAATGTTTACAAAGGAGAAGGTCCAGACCCGCAGGTAAATGTATCTGTAAAACAAGATTCAAAACTTCCAGCAATTTATCCTAGGAGCAATAATGTAAATATTTCTGGAGGAATTGTTATGGCTTCAGGCGGTGCCACAGGTATTGCTGGCCTGGACAGCCAGGATTCAGAAATAAAAGACTGTCTTGTTGTTAGTGATGGTAAAGGAGAGGTATACGGCACAGTGAAAGCGGAAGAAGACCTGGCATTGCCAGAAAATACAGTTTTAAATATACCAGAAGGTGCAGTTTTGACAATACCAGAAGGGGTTACTTTAAAAGTTCCAGATAGTTCATCTGTACAGGTACCAGAAGGAAGTTCACTTGTTAATAATGGCATACTGGTACTGCCAGAAGGCAGCAGCGTAAGTTGTACTGGCACTGGATTTATCCAGAAAGGCGGGGATTTGTATACAAATGGTAATGAGAGGCTTTACTCTGTTACAATAAGACAAAAAGGTGGGGAAGTTATAGAGCATTATAAAGAAAATGATGTTGTAACATTTAGCCCGGAGGCAGACACAGAAGAACTAAGATTTAAAGAGTGGAAGGTAGTTTCTGGTACAGCAGTAATAGAAAATAACTATTTTACAATGCCAGCAGGGGATGTTATTATAGAGGCCGTTTTTGAACATTTTTATAAACTTGCAGTAAAGCAGCCAGGAGGTATTGTTACAGGATATTATAAGCAGGACAGTGATATAGAGCTTGTGCCGGAAGACATAGGGAAGAACAAAATGTTTAAGGAATGGAAGGTTGTACCTGATGGCATAGTACATATAATTGATAACAAGTTTAAGATGCCAGCATGTGCCGTTACAGCAGAAGCAGTATATGAACAGCTTTATAAAGTTACAATAAGCCAGAATGGCAATATAACAGAAAAATATTACAGTGAAGGCAGCAATGTACAGCTGGTAAAAGAGCCTGCCCCGGAGGGCATGGAGTTTGAAAAATGGGAAGTAACCCCTGGTACATTTGGGATAACAGGTGACAGTTTTACTATGCCTGGCTTTGATGTATCAGTGGAGGCAGTTTATAAGAAAATACTCTCTGGTACAACGCCGCCAGATAGTCCAGTAACGCCTCCACCAGCCAGTACCCAGAAACCAGGGCTTGTTGTCCTGCCTCCTTATGCAGTGCCATCAGGAAATGTTTATAAGATAAATGTTAAAGCAAGCCCTGCAGAGGGAGGTACTGTTACTGGGAATACAGAAGCAAAAGAAGGCAGCAGTGTAACAGTAGAAGCATTTTCAAGCAGTGGATATGTTTTTACAGGATGGACTGAAAACGGTAAAACAGTAAGCACAGATGCAAAACATACATTCAAGGCAGAAAGAAACAGGGAACTTGTAGCTGTGTTTAAAAAATCCCAGCCAGGAGGTACAGGAGGTATATTAAAGAAGATAAATGTTGCCAATGATATAAAAACAGTATCACAGGTTTCCCTTCCAGATGGATGGGAGTGGAAAGAAGAAGACAGGGAGAAAGAAATTCCTGCTGGTGGTTCTGTAACAGTTACCGCAAACTATACTGCCAAAGATGCAGGGGATTATGCTGGCACATCTTTAAATATAATAATTACAAGAGATAAGTGTGTGGCAGGTTTAACAGTGTTTTATACTGGTGCCGGGGAATATGCACCTGGTTGTGTGTCAGATGGTATTGGACATACAGAATGCAGCCTTTGTGGAAGTATTTTAAATACTAATATTAAAGTACCAGCAACAGGGCATACAGAAGGACAGCCGGTGGTTATAAAAGCATCAAAAGGTAAAAATGGAAGTATTGTAACAAGCTGTATAAATTGTAATAAAATTTTAAGTGAAAGAGTAATTAATGCCATAAAAACTATTAAATTATCAAACAGTAAGGGCACATATAATAAAAAGAAACATATTCCTGGTATAACTGTAAAGGACAGCAGTGGAAAACAGCTTGCCAGTGGTACAGATTATACAGTTTCATGGGCAAAGGGCATGAAAAAACCTGGTATTTATACTGTTAAAATTACTTTTATGGGAATGTATAGCGGGACAGCAGAAAAAACATATAAAATAATTCCAAAAGGTACTAAAATCAAAAAGATTACATCTAAAAGAAATGGTTTTACTGTGGCATGGAAGAGACCAGCATCATATGTAACGGGCTGCCAGATACAGTATTCAACAAATAAGAAGTTTAAAAAGAAAAATATAAAGAAAGTTACTATAAAAAACAGGAAAACCATTTCTAAAGACATAAAAGGCAGGAAAACAGGCAGGAAGTATTATGTAAGGATACGTACTTATAAAAATATTAAAGTAAATGGCAAAAAAGTTAAAGTATTTTCTAAGTGGTCTGCAGTAAAGACTGCCAGGATAAAAAAATAGACGTGTAATTATTTATATTCCCGTATTTACATGAAACAGAGGCAGCCAGTACAAGGCATAAGGTATAATGCTTTGTACTGGCTGTTTAAAGTTTGTTGCAAAGAAGAATCAGCTGTTATAAATACAATAATTATTGCAGATGCCATAACCTTTACCATAGCCTGCGCCGTTGCCGCCTCTGCCTCTTCCGTTGCCATAGCCTGCGCCGTTGCCACCTCTGCCTTTTCCGTTGCCATAACCTGCGCCATTGCCATAGCCGCAATTACCATTGCCAGTGCCGTCACAAGTTTCCTGGTTCGCTTTTATTGCAGCAAGGATTTTATCTGCCTCTTTTTGTGAAAGATAGCCGTTTTTAACATCTTGTTTTAATGCTTTTTCTTTAAGGCTAAGACATTCTTTCTGGAACTCTTTTAATTTGCCGTTTTCTTTCGCGATAGTTCCATAAGTTTTTCCAGTATCAAGTTTTTCACGTATTACATCTTCAACAGACCTTCCAGTAAGGCGTGCTACAATGCTTGCTGGTGTTTCCCTGGAAGCTGCATTAGTAAAAGATGGAAAAGAAAGTGTGATAAGAAGTGCTGCAATTAAGAATGCAAGAAATTTTGGTTTTTTCATAATGATTACCCCCTTGGATTGTTTTTTATTCCTGCGGTGCCAGATATCTCATCCCTATAGGGCTGGCTTGTAAAGTGAAGCCATGTCATGCTTTGTATGCCTGCATTGAGGTATTTGACTGTATCTATACAATAATTTCCAACTATGACGGAATTGTGTTTTTTTGTGAACGCTTTTATGATAAAATAAAAAAGAGGTAATAGAAGCTTTTATAATTTAATATATGTAGTGGTTTATGGATCCGGGGGGATTTGTTATGGAGAAAATTTTAATTGCAGATGATAATTTACAAATTACAAAAATATTAAGTGAATTCGCCAGGAAGGAAGGGTTTGAGCCCATAACTGCACATGATGGTGAAGAGGCATTGCAGTATTCCAGACAGGAACAGTTTGAAATAATCCTGCTTGATGTCATGATGCCCAAAAAAGATGGTTTTGAGGTATGCAGGGAGATACGTAAAGTATCAAATGTGCCAATTATTATGGTGACAGCAAGGGGAGAAGATTTTGAACGCATTATGGGGCTTGATATTGGTGCAGATGACTATATTGTAAAGCCTTTTTCTGGTGGTGAGGTAATGGCACGTGTAAGGGCTGTTTTAAGGCGGCTTGAACGTGCACCACAAAACAGTCTGGAAACGCTTTCTTATGATAACCTTTCAGTATGCCTGGAGAGTGGTTTTGTCTCTGTAGGCGGGACGCAGGTAGTACTGACCAAAAAGGAACTGGAAATTCTATGGCTTTTGCTAGAGAATAAGGAAAAGATATTTTCAAGGGATAACTTGTTAAACAGTATATGGGGGTATGATTATTATGGGGATAACCGTACTGTTGACAGCCATATTAAAAGGCTGCGTGCTAAATTAGATATTGTACCACATCCTGGGTGGCAGATTAAGACTATCTGGGGCATGGGATATAAATTTGAGGGGAAACCAGATGAAATATAAAATTACAAAAAGGCTTGTTGGATATTTTTCTGCTGTTTTATTGCTTTTCTCATTTATTGTGGGTATACTGTTCCAGACACTTTTTACATGGCATACTGCCAGCCTGCATAAACAGGAATTAAAAGAAAGGGCACTTTCCATTACAGGTACATTATCAGAATTCCAGCAGATGGGAAGCCCCAGGCGCGGACGGGGAATGGGCGGGGGATATGGTGCATATTTAAGGTTTATAGATGAAATTGCCATGAGTAATGTGTGGCTTTTAGATATAGACATGCAAAATATTGAAACAGGACATAAAGGAAATTCTTTTTCAGATGACGGGCTGCCAGAGGGGGCAGAAGAAATAGTCCATAAAGTATTCCAGGGAGATATAGAATGTATACAAAATTCTAATATAATGCCAGGAATAACTTCTGTGACAACAGGGGTTCCTGTAAAAGACGGGGATGGTAATATATTTGCTGCACTTCTGCTGCATAGTTCTATAAAAGGAATGGAGCAGGCACAGCATGATGGGATATTTATATTGCTGTTCTGCATTCTGGCAGCACTTATATTTGCTGCCGGGCTTTCCGTGCTTCTTGCACGCCGTTTTATAAAACCTTTACAAGTAATGTATAATGTAACGGGACAGCTTATAAATGGTAATTACCAGGCAAAAACTGGTATTAAACAGAATGATGAAACAGGGATACTGGCATGTAATATTGATGAATTATCAGAAAGGCTTTCTGTAGCAGAAGCAGAGAGAAAAGAACTTGACCAGATGCGCCAGGATTTCATTTCAAATATTTCACATGAATTGAGAACACCAGTTACTGTTATAAAAGGTTCACTTGAAGTACTGGATGAGGGGCTTGTAACAGGCCAGGAAGAAATGAAGGAATATTTCCACCAGATGCTTGCAGATGTTTCCCAGCTACAAAGGCTTGTCAATGATTTACTGGAGCTGTCACGCCTGCAAAATACAAGTTTTAAAATAGAAAAGACAAAAATTAATATTACAGATGTGGTTTTTGAGGCTGTGCGTTCAATGCGCCAGGCAGCAGCAGGCAGAAATATAACCATTAATACAGGGGATGCATTTCCATTTCCATTTTATGGGGATTATGGGAGGCTCAGGCAGATGTTTACAATTGTACTGGATAATGCAATAAAGTTCTCAGAACCAGGGCAGGCCGTAGCTGTCAAGGTACAAGAATGCCATGATGGGTGTGAGGTTATAATAGCAGACTCTGGAAAGGGCATACCAGAGGAATATATTCCATATATATTTGACCGTTTTTATAAGGAACAGTCTGGACAGAACAGGACAGGAAGCGGGCTTGGGCTTTCTATAGCAAAACAAATTGCAAACAGGCATGGAATAGAAATAAGTTGTGTAAGCAAGGAGGGGGAGGGGGCAGTTTTTTCATTCAGGTTATATAATAATTAGCACATAGATTATGGATTAGAATAAACAGGCAGAAAGGGATACAGGAAAGCAGGAGTTTTTAAGTGGACAACGTCAATTATATTTATGATTCCAGCAAATTATGTTCTAATATGCTCCAATATGTCATATAGATAGATAAACCGGATAAAGGTGTGCATTGAAGACAAATGGGTGGTGCTTTAGGCACTCTTTGTCCAGATGGCAGGATAAAAGATGTCCGGAGATTGGAGGAGCATATGAACGGATTTCAGGTATATAAGGATATTGCAGAGCGTACAAATGGTGAATTCTATCTAGGTGTATGTGGTCCTGTAAGAACCGGCAAGTCTACATTTATTAAAAGATTTATGGAACTGCTTGTACTGCCAGAAATTAAGGATGAACATGATAAAGAAAGGGCAGTTGATGAGCTGCCACAGTCAGCCGCTGGCAAAACAATTATGACTACAGAACCTAAATTTATACCAAAGGAGGCAGCATCAATAACTCTTTATGGTGATAACCAGGTAAAAGTAAGGCTTATAGACTGTGTAGGATATATTGTAAAAGGTGCAGGAGGGCTTGAAGAAGGCGGCGGGGAGCGAATGGTCATGACACCGTGGTCTGACAAACCTATGCCTTTTACACAGGCAGCAGAACTTGGCACACGTAAAGTTATACATGACCATTCGACTATAGGTATAGTAGTAACTACAGATGGAAGTTTCGGGGATATTCCAAGAGAGGCGTACTATGAGCCCGAAGAAAGGACTATACAGGAACTTAAAGCGATAGGCAAGCCATTTATTGTAATAGTAAATTCATCAAAACCATTTAGTGAAGAGGCACAGGAAACTGTAAAAAGCATTAATAATAAATACCAGGTACAGGCAACAGCGCTTAACTGTAACCAGCTCCGTATGGAAGATGTACAGAAAATTATGGAAAAACTTCTTGCGTCATTCCCTGTAAGCCAGGTAGAATTCCATATGCCAAAATGGGTTGAAATGCTTAAACCTTCACACTGGCTGAAAAAAGAACTTATAGATAATGTACGTGGAATTCTGGCTAAAATTGCTATTATAAATGATATTACATCAAGCAATTTTGCTTCTGAAAGTGAATACATAAAAGAATTCAGGATTGAACATATTGGAATGGAAAATGGCAGGGTAAAAATATCGGTTGTCTTTGATGACAGCAGGTATTACCAGGTTTTAAGTGAGCTTGTAGGTGTACCAGTGGAAGGGGAGTACCAGCTTATACACCTGCTTAAAGAATATGCTGCAAAAAAGAATGAGATAGGCAAAATAAGTGATGCATGGAACGAAGTCCACAGGAAGGGTTATGGCGTAATAACGCCTTCAGTTGATGAAATTACAATAGACCAGCCTGAACTTATAAGGCATGGCAGCAAATATGGTGTCAAACTTAAAGCAACAAGCCCGTCAGTCCATCTTATACAGGCGAATATTGAGACAGAAATCGCACCTATAGTTGGCACACAGCAACAGGCAGAGGACCTTATAGAATATATATCAGGGCAAAACTCTGAAAGCGGGGATGGCGGAATATGGGATACTAATATATTTGGCAAAACAGTACGCCAGCTTGTTGAGGAGGGTATGGAAAGCAAGGTGGGCAAACTTACTGATGAGAGCCAGCTTAAACTCCAGGAAACCATACAGAAAGTTATTAATGACAGTAATGGCGGGCTTGTATGTATAATAATTTAAAGTATATAATATTTAGAAATATAATTAAAATAAATTTAATCATTATAATATAAATGTTATTGCTGGTTTGCAGAATAAACGGTATTTTCTTGTAAATAATATACACTTTTATCTATGAAGCAATAAATTTATCTGATAAATTTAGGTTAACTGTATAGAGCAATTATAAAATGCTTTGGGATTAATATATAAGCCCAAAGCATTTTATAGTTTATGTTATTATATTATTACTATTTATTCTACTGTTACTGATTTTGCCAGGTTTCTTGGCTGGTCTACATTAAGCCCTCTTGCAGTTGCTGTATAGTATGCAATATATTGTAGCACTATTGCAGCACCAAATGGGGCAAATAAATCATTTACTGGCGGGAGTGTAACCAGGTGGTCGCAGAGTGAGGCGTCGACCTGTGCGCCATCGCCTGCTATCATTATAACTTTTGCCCCGCGTGAACGCACTTCACGTATATTTGAAATCATCTTGGCAAATACATTTTCCTGTGTAGCAAGCGCAATTACTGGCACATTATCTGTAATAAGGGAAATAGTGCCATGTTTAAGTTCACCTGCCGCATAAGCTTCCGAATGTATATAGCTTACTTCTTTTAATTTAATTGAGCCCTCGCATGAAAGTGCATAATCAAGCCCACGCCCAATAAAGAAGAGGTTTTTGGTTTTTTTCAGCTTATTGCTGATAGATTCTATTGCCTTGTCACATAAAAGCATATTTTCTACAAATGCAGGCATTTCAAGAAGGGTGGATGCCAGCTTCCTGGTTTCCTCTTCTGTTGATGTTCCTTTGGCAAGTGCAAACCTGAATGCAATAAGGTATACTGCTGCGAGCTGTACAGTATATGCCTTAGTGCTTGCAACAGCTATTTCAGGGCCTGCATGTGTGTAGAGCACATAATCACTTTCACGTGCAATGGATGACCCTTTTACATTTACTATTGACAGGGTTTTTGCACCACTTTCTTTGGCGAGCCTTAATGCTGCAAGTGTATCTGCAGTTTCGCCAGACTGTGATATAGTAATAACAAGCGTGCTGCTGTCAAGTATAGGGTTCTGGTAGCGGAATTCTGATGCAATGTCCACACTAACAGGAATTCTTGAGAACCTCTCTATCATGTTTTTGCCAATAAGCCCTGCATGCATTGCTGTGCCACAGGCTGTGATTACTATTCTGTTAATATTTGTAAAAAGACTGTCTGGGATATTGTCTGCTGAGAAATCAGGCAGGCCGTCTTTTATTCTTGGTGATATTGTATTATGCAGTGATTCTGGCTGCTCATGTATTTCTTTAAGCATAAAATACTCATATCCGCCTTTTCTGGCTGCTGCCATATCCCAGTTTACATGTAGCATATCTGGTTCAATTTCATTCTGGTCAAGGTCCGTAATATTAATGCTCTTTGCAGTAAGGTGTGCTATATGGTGTTCTGGCAGTACAAAATAATCTTTAGAATATTTTATAAGCGCAACCATGTCTGATGCAATGATAGCACCCTCCTTTGTAGCAGTAGCAACAAGAGGGCTGCCGTTCCTTATTGCATAAATGCTTCCAGGATGGTCTTCAAACATAATGCAGAAGGCATATGCACCATGAAGCTTTTTAACAGCTTTTTTAATTGCCCTGACAGGATTGTTTTTATAACATGAGTCAATAACCATAGCAGCAATTTCAGAGTCTGTCTGCGATACTGGTTCTTTGCCTTCTTTTGAGAGTTCATCCTGTAATTCCTTGTAATTTTCAATAATACCATTATGGATAAGGGTTACTTTGCCAAAATGGTGCGGATGGCAGTTAGTTTCAGAAACACCCCCATGCGTAGCCCATCTTGTATGTCCTATCCCGCATTTTGCTGTGTCACAAGGCGAAGCAGCAATTTTATCTGCCAGGCCTGAAACCTTTCCAACGGCTTTAATTGTCCTTATGCCATTCTCTGTAAAATAAGAAATCCCTGCACTGTCATAACCACGGTATTCAAGTGCCTTAAGTCCCTGCAAAAGCACATCTTTTGCATTGATATTACCTGTAAATCCAATAATTCCACACATAATTTACCTCATTTCCGCATTATTTGCCTATATTATTATATTAAAATGTACATTTGCTGATACAGTATTTGTTCCCTGGTTGCCCAGGTATTTGCCTGTACCTGACGTATGCAAATAATACGAAAAGGCATCCGCCGAAATTTCGATAACCTTTTACCTCGTCACCCTTAAAAGCTGCTTCCAGGCAATATCTTAAAATGCAGGAAAAGGGACTGGCGCTAATGTTTTAGGACATTTCTGTCCAGAAATATAGCTGGCAGGCTGGACTGCCATTTCCTTGAAAGATTTTAACATGCTGTATTAAGGGTGTCAAGAAGCATGTTAAAGAATTAATAAATATACATAATTATGAATAATTATTAATTAAATCATATGGCTTTTTATCAGAAATTCATATATTTTTTGTATAAATCTAAAAACACTATTGCATAAATATAAATATGGCTGTATAATATGCTGTATAAATAATTTATTTTAGGAGGAACTACAATGAAAGAAAAAGTTATTCTCGCTTATTCTGGAGGACTAGACACAACAGCTATTATACCTTGGTTAAAAGAAAACTATGACTATGAAGTTATCTGTGTATGTATTGATGTAGGACAAGAAAGTGAACTTGATGGTCTTGATGAGAGAGCTAAGGCATGTGGTGCTGCAAAGTTATATATTGAAGATGTAACAGATGAATTCTGTGATGAATATATTGTTCCTTGTGTACAGGCAAATGCTATTTATGAGAATAAATACCTGCTTGGAACATCCATGGCGCGTCCGCTTATAGCTAAAAGGCTTGTTGAAATTGCACGTATTGAAGGTGCAACTGCTATCTGCCATGGTGCAACAGGAAAAGGCAATGACCAGGTGCGTTTTGAGCTTGGAATTAAAGCACTTGCACCTGACTTAAAGATTATTGCTGCATGGAGGGATGACAAATGGACTATGGATTCGCGTGAGTCTGAAATTGAATACTGTAAAGAACATGGCATTAACCTGCCATTTTCTGCTGACAACAGTTACAGCCGTGACAGGAATTTGTGGCATATAAGCCATGAAGGGCTTGAACTTGAAGACCCTGCTAATGCACCTGACTACAACCATCTTCTTGTACTTGGCACAACACCTGAAAATGCACCAGAAGAAGGGGAAGTTGTCACAATGACATTTGAACATGGTGTTCCAAAAACCCTTAATGGCAAGGAAATGAAAGTTTCTGATATTATACGTACATTAAATAGTCTTGGTGGCAAACATGGCATTGGAATTATTGATATTGTTGAAAACCGTGTAGTAGGAATGAAATCACGTGGCGTATATGAAACACCAGGTGGTACAATCCTTATGGAAGCACACCAGCAGCTTGAAGAATTAATACTTGACCGGGACACATATACAGCTAAAAAGGATATGGGCAATAAATTTGCAGATATCGTATATGAAGGGAAATGGTTTACACCTTTACGCGAAGCAGTACAGGCGTTTATTGAGTCAACCCAGAAATATGTTACAGGTGAAGTTAAATTTAAGCTTTACAAAGGCAATATAATAAAAATGGGTACAACATCACCATATTCATTATATAGTGAGTCTATCGCATCATTTACAACTGGAGAGTTGTATAACCATAAGGATGCAGAAGGGTTTATTAATCTTTTTGGGCTTTCATCAAAAGTACGTGCAATGAAGCAGGGGGCTTTTGCAGAGTTAAAGGATAAATAACCTGGTTTTATATAATGCTTCTTCTTTTAAATATACTAATTCCAGTAAAACATGTCTATGCCATAGACATGTTTTACTGGAATATTAATTATTATACCTTCTATATCTTTCTAGCCCTATTCCTGGCAGTCCTGCTTCCTAAACCTCTCAAAGAAATATTCTGCCCATAAAAACCATTTATTGTTTTTCACATGTAAATGCGGTATACTAAGAGACGTGGTAAGGAATATTATATATACCATAAAAATAAGGCAGGTGTTTATTTATGTATACAGAGAAAGGCGGTCTTGCATTTATCTGGCGGGAAACAGGCAGTGGTGCTGAAATACTGCGTGTATATTCAGATATGCCAGATGTATGTATACCAGAAGAACTTGATGGCAGGAAAGTAGTGTCAGTTGGTGCATATTGCTTCTCAGAAATAAACAAGGCTGGTAATTATAGTGATATAGAAGAAAATATGCCAGCAGTAAACCATCTCTGTGAGTTTTGTGGTAACAATGTTGGAAGTATTTCCCTGCCAGATACAATTAAAAGAATTGGTAATAACGCTTTTTATAACTGCCGCAAAATGGTTTCACTTGAAGCGGGGGCTTCTTTAAAGGAAACAGGAAGCGATATATTTATGAATTGTACAAGTTTTACGAAACTGCATTTAAGACACAGGGCAGATACACCAGGCGGGCTTAAACATATTGTGAGGCGCCTGTGTACACATCTTGATGTATACTTTTATGACAATGGGAAAATACATGCAATGCTTGTATTCCCTGAGTACACAGAATCTTATGATGAAATTGCACCTGCGCATATATTTGGGAGGAACATTACTGGTGAAGGTTTCAGGGCAAGACAGTGCTTTGATGGTGACATTCCTGGTTTCAGGCAGTATGATGCAATATTTGACAAGGCTTCATCAGAAGAAAGTGTAAATGTTATATATAAGATGGCACTTGGAAGGCTTATGTATCCTTTTATGCTTGATGATATACCAAAATGTAAATATGAAAAATATATTAAAAGCAACCAGGCTGTAATTATGGGTATACTGACAGAAGAAAGGGATATTGAGGCTTTATATTTTATATGCCAGCATAAATATACAGATGCAGAAAGCATTGGCAATGCCGCGGCACAAGCTTCCCAGTCAGGATGGGGAGAAGGTGTAGCAAGCCTTTTGGAATGGAAATATGAATTTACCGGAAATGCAAGAAAGAACAGGTATGAATTTTAACATGTAAAATGTGCAGCAGATGGTTATTTTTCTTTGGCTATAGAAAGGCAGGGCTTATATGGCACATAAAATTACCCAGTCAGAGTGGGAAGAGGAAATGTCAGAAAGAATACTTAGCTTTACAAGAAATGAACTTTATATGGAGCTTAGGTTTATGGATGTGGCATTATCAGGGCTTGTTTGGAAAAGTGACAGTAATATTGATACCCTGGCGGCAGACGGGGAATTCCTGTATTATTCTGCCAGCCAGTTATTCAGGGTCTTTAAGTCAAATTCACGTTTTTTAAACAGGCTGTATCTTCACAGTATACTCCATTGTATTTATGGGCATTTGTGGCTTTGTGGTGGCAGGAGCAGGGTTTTGTGGGATATAGCATGTGACATTATTACAGAATATACTATTGACGGCTTAGATAAACCTGCCTTGAAAAGACCATTAAGTTTTATAAGGCAGCATGTTTATGAAAAGATAAACCAGTATGGAAAGGCAGTGTCTGCACCTGTTATTTACAATGGGCTTTTTGAAACAGATAATACTGTTATAGAAAAGCTTCAGAAGGAATTTTACACAGACAGCCATATTTACTGGCCTAAAGAAGAAAATATGCCATCTGCTGCAATAAATTCCCAGTCTAAATGGGATAAGATTGCCAGGCAGTCACAAATGGAACTTGAAAGCAGGGGGGATGAAGAAAAAGACGGAGCACAGATATTTGATGAAAGGGCAAGGATTTTAAAAGGGCAGCGCAGTTATAGCAGTTTTTTAAGAAAATTTGCTGTGCTTCATGAGGAACTGAAATGTAATCCTGATGAATTTGATTTGAATTATTATACTTACGGGCTTTCACTGTATGGCAACATGCCATTAATAGAGCCATTAGAATCACATGAGTCAGTAAAAATAAAAGAGTTTGTTGTAGCAGTTGATACAAGTGGTTCTACAAGCGGGGAAATGGTGAAGAATTTCCTGAGGGAGACATATGACATACTTTCTGAAAAGAGCAGCTTTTTCAGTGGATGCCATATGAGAATAATACAGTGTGATGACGATATACGTATGGATTTAGAGATAAATAAGAAAGAAGAACTGGAACATGTGCTTGGTAATTTCCATATTATTGGTGGAGGAGGAACGGATTTCCGGCCTGTTTTCAGGTATGTAAACAGCCTTATTGAAAATAAAATTTTAAAGAACTTAAGAGGGCTTGTCTATTTTACAGATGGCAAAGGCATTTACCCAAAGTTAAAGCCTGCATATAAAACAGCGTTTATTTTTGCAGATAATTATGATGACAGCGCAGTCCCGCCCTGGGCAATGAAAATGCATATTGAGCCAGCGCAGCTGCATGGTTTGTATGGCCAGGGACAGCATAATGTGAAGAATGGAGATAACTAATGGATATAAAAAAAGCTAAAAATGAAATTAAAAACACTGTAAGGGCATATCTTCTGAAAGACAGTTCTGGAAATTATAAAATACCTGCAAACAGACAAAGGCCTGTACTTCTTATAGGTCCGCCAGGAATAGGCAAAACACAGATAATGGAGCAGATAGCAAGGGAACTGGAAATTGGTCTTGTTGCATATACAATTACACATCATACAAGGCAGAGTGCAGTAGGGCTTCCATTTATTAAGGAAGAAGAATTTAATGGTGAAAAGTATTCTGTCACAGAGTATACAATGAGTGAAATTATTGCAAGTGTATATAGCAAAATCCGTGACAGTGGCTTAAAAGAAGGGATTTTATTTATTGATGAAATTAACTGTGTGTCTGAAACCCTTGCACCTACAATGCTGCAGTTCCTGCAATGTAAAACATTTGGCAACAGGAAAGTGCCAGATGGATGGATTATTGTTGCTGCTGGCAATCCGCCTGAATATAATAAATCAGTTCATGAATTTGATATGGTTACACTTGACCGTGTAAGAAAGATAGAAGTAGGCGCAGAGTACAGTGTCTGGCGTGAGTATGCACGTGAGAACCGTATAAATCCAGCAATAACCAGTTATCTTGAACTGCGTCCCCAGAGCTTTTATAAGGCGGAGGCAGATGTGGATGGCATACAGTTTGTGACTGCAAGGGGATGGGAGGACTTAAGCTGCCTGTTAAATGTATATAAAGAACTTTCAATAGATGTTGATGAGGAAATAATTTATGAATTTATACAACACAGAGAGACTGCCAGGGATGTAGCTGCTTATCTTGATTTATATAAAAAGTACCAGGATGATTATGGTATTAACAACATTCTTGCAGGTAATGTGCCGCCTTCTGTATATGAAAGGATATGCAGGGCTTCGTTTGATGAAAGGTTAAGTGTTGTAAATCTTTTAACCAGCGGGCTTGCTGTATATTTTGACAAGACATTTTTATATCATTTTATAGCAGATAAATGGTACAGTTTTTTAAAAAATTTTAAGGAAGAAGCAGAAAAATGCCAGAACCCCGCCGTTTTTTACGAGCAGCTTTATAAAGATTATGAGGAAGACACAGAAACAAAGAGGAAAGCAGGTTTTTATACAAGGCAGCAGGAAGACTGTTATGGCAGGCTTTTAGAAATGATTTGGAAAAACAAACCTGGCATTGGCAATGCAAATGAAGCATTTAACCAGGCAAGTGAAGGCTTTAGAAAGTGGAACACAGAACTTGAAGGACTTGAGGATAAAACAGGCATTGCCCTTGAAAATGTGTTTGACTTTATGGAAGCTGCATTTGGCAACGGACAGGAAATGGTAGTATTTATAACGGAACTGGCTATGGACAGCAAGGCAGTTTCATATCTTTCAGAAAATAAATGTGAAAGATATCTGCGGTATAATGAGGAATTAATGGCGGGCACTAAAAAAGCACAGATACTTTCAATGCTTGAAAAAGACGAAATATATGGGAAAGAGCATATAAGGGAATTTTAAACTGGATGTGGCATATATGTTGTATATTCTGGAGAGAGATTATTTTAAAATTATAAAATATTGTATTGGTTTACTTCCTTATGAGGCATGCGGGCTTGTTGGCGGGATAAAGCATGGGGAGGATAAATATATTAAAAAAATATATTTACTGGCAAATACTGAAGTAAGCATAAACCATTTTACAATGGATGTAAAAGAACAGTTTGCAGCAGTAAAGGATATGCGTAAAAACGGGCTGCAGATGGCAGGGAATTTCCATTCACATCCATCTGCCCCGGCATTACTTTCAGAAGAGGATAAACGGCTGGCATATGATTTTAATACAAGCTATATGGTATTATCATTAATGGATACCCGTTTTCCTGTATTGAAATCATATAGAATTGATAAGTACAAAAATGTAATAGAAGAAATAATAAATGTAACAGGCAGGGAGAGTTTATTTTAAATATTGTATAAACAGTAAACAGCTGCATAGAATGGGTATAGACTAATAGAACTTCCAGCTATTTTGTGCCGTGCAAAGCACGGCATGGGGATTTTTATGAAACGGACATGTAAAAAAATAAAAAAAGGGTTGCCAAATACTTTGAATTGTGATATATTCTATGCAGTTGGTTAATATGTACAGGACAAGGGCGTTCTCAATTTTTTTGAGTACGCTTTTTTTCTTTAAAGCATATATAACTTATAATATTTATAATTTAGAGGCAAGTGTTAATATTGATTATGAAAGGATGGTACATAACATGGGAGAAAATGTTATAGAACAGGTTTTTGGGAAAGATGTCTTTAATGATGATGTGATGAGGGAGAAACTTCCTAAGGACGTATATAAATCATGGAAGAAAACACTTGAAAGTGGTGCAGATCTTGATATTGACATAGCTAATGTAGTTGCACATGCAATGAAAGAGTGGGCTCTTGAGCATGGGGCAACACACTATACACACTGGTTCCACCCAATGACAGGTGTTACTGCTGAAAAGCATGATTCATTTTTAAGCCCTGCAACAGACAGCCGCCCTGTATTTGAATTTTCAGGAAAAGAACTTATAAAAGGTGAACCTGATGCTTCTTCATTCCCTTCTGGCGGGCTTCGTGCTACATTTGAAGCAAGGGGATATACAGCATGGGACTGTACATCACCAGCATTCCTGCGTGAAGATGCTGCAGGTGTTACTCTCTGTATTCCTACAGCATTCTGTTCTTACACAGGGGAAGCACTTGATAAAAAAACACCACTGCTCCGTTCAATGGAAGCAATCAGTAAACAGGCTGTGCGTGTTCTTAAACTTTTTGGCTATGATGATGTTAAAAAAGTTTCATGTTCTGTAGGTCCTGAGCAGGAATATTTCCTTGTAGACAGGGATAAATATTTACAGCGCAGGGATTTAATATTTACAGGCCGCACGCTTTTTGGCGCACCTGCACCAAAAGGCCAGGAATTAGATGACCATTATTTTGGTTCAATAAAAGAACGTATAGCTTCTTTTATGAAAGATTTAAATATCGAATTGTGGAAACTTGGTGTCCTTTCAAAGACACAGCATAATGAGGTTGCACCTGCGCAGCATGAAATGGCTCCTATATTTGCTACAGCAAATATTTCTACAGACCATAACCAGCTTGTTATGGAAGTTATGAAGAAGGTTGCTAAAAGGCACAATCTGGAATGTCTGCTACATGAAAAGCCATTTGCAGGTGTAAATGGTTCAGGCAAGCACAATAACTGGTCTATTATAACAGATACAGGAATGAATCTTCTTGAACCAGGTAAAAAGCCGCATGAGAATAATTTGTTCCTGTTATTCCTTACAGCAGTTATAAAAGCAGTAGATGAAAATGCTGAGCTTCTGCGCCTTTCTGCTTCTAACCCTGGTAATGACCACAGGCTTGGGGCGAATGAAGCACCTCCTGCAATTATATCAATTTTCCTTGGTGAGCAGTTAGAAGATATTATTGAGCAGATTGTAAAAGGTGATGTGTCTTCTTCTATACAGGGCGAAAAACTGGATACAGGTGTACATGTACTTCCTGTAATTAAAAAGGATGCAACAGACAGAAACCGTACATCACCATTTGCATTTACAGGTAATAAATTTGAATTCAGGAGCTTAGGTTCTTCAATGTCTATTGCAGGCCCTAACTTTATATTGAATGCAATAGTTGCTGATGCCTTAAGTGAATTTGCAGATGAACTGGAGAAGGCTGGTGACTTTGAGAAAGCTGTTAAAGACCTTATCAAAAGAAATATTACCAAACACCAGAAGGTTATATTTAATGGTGATGGTTATTCAGATGAATGGGTTGAAGAAGCAAAGAAGAGAGGGCTTCCAAATATTAAAACAATGGTTGAGGCAATACCATATCTTACAAAAGAAAAGACTGTACAGCTTTTTGAAAGGCAGAATGTCCTTAACAGGGTTGAACTTGAATCACGTGCTGAAATAAATTATGAATCTTATTCAAAAACTATAAATATAGAAGCTAAAACTATGATTGATATGGCAGGAAAACAGTATATACCAGCTATAATAAGTTATATTACAAGCCTTGCAGATTCAGTAAACAGTGTTAAGGCAGCATATTCAGAGGCTGATGTATCAGTACAGACAGAACTGCTTGTAAAATGTTCTTCACTTCTTGCAAAGGCACAGAAAGCACTTGCAGAACTTAAGAAGGTAACAGAAGAAGCGGCTTCCAGGGAAGAAGGCAAGGAAAGGGCTGAGTTCTTTAAAGACGTTGTATTTGCTGCAATGTCAGAACTCCGTGCACCTATTGATGAACTGGAAATGATAGTAGACCAGGAATTCTGGCCAGTACCAACATATGGTGATTTATTATTTGAAGTATAAAATTCTTTTAAAGATAAAATTTTCAGCAATAAATCATCTGGCAATAATAATTATATATCCAAAATTCACTTGCCCCATGCCATAATATACCTGGCATGGGGAATTTATTATATTTAATAAATAATATTGAAGTATCTCCCGTTTGTCTGAATAATTCAGGACACAATAAAATTTCCAGTTATAATTCCAAGTTTGCCAGAAGACAGCAGGTTCCATATGCCAGGGCGGGTTTATTCCATGGCAGGTGCACTTTAACCCCGCCGGCATTTAAGCCCTGTGTGGCAGAAGAAACGTAAGTTTCTTTTGGGACACAGGGGCTTTATGTGCCGCTGCGTGGGTTACCATAGCGCAAGCGTGCCCTGTCATGGAATAAACCCGCCCTGGCACTGGGAACACTGCGTCCGTTTCCAAACACAGAATAACTGGAATTTTTATAAACCATACATGTGTAAAAAGTAATTTTATGTTGCAAAATACCCGGAAAAAAAGTATAGTAATAATAGATAAAAATAAATGCAGGCGGCATATTATGCCTGCAGAAAAGGAGAAGATATGTCAGGTATGAAGGAGAGTAATACACAGGAGACAGGAATTTTCAAGAAAGCCTTTGGGAGATGGCTCGGACTGTTCCTTGTGGTGGTAACTGCCCTGGTGCTTTATCTGGTTACAGTCAACCTGGATAATATATTTGGATACATTTCTTATGTTGCAGGTATACTTAAGCCTGTAATTTATGGTGCTGTAATAGCATATATACTCAATCCGCTTATGAAAATGTACCAGCGCTGGATTATGGCAGTATATGAAAGGAAAGGCAAAGAGTTTCCCGAAAAGAAAAAGAGTTTGCTTAACGGTATTACAATTACGCTTGCACTGGTTACAGGAATTCTTATAATCGTAGTATTGTTTATAATGATTATACCACAAATTATTACTACTATGGTCGCACTTGTGAATAACCTGCCAGGACAAGTAGATGCCTATTATAAGGAACTTGTGGAGAAGATAGAAAATAACCGTTTTATTGCAGATACAATGCAGGAAGCTGTTTTACAGGGCACTAAGTTCCTGGATGAAAAGATGACTTCAGAAGTAATCCCATGGCTGCGTACAGAACTTCTGCCTAATTTAAATACATATGCTAAGCAGTTTGCAAGTGGTGTAGCTGCATTTCTTAGTGTACTTTACAATCTTTTTATCGGGCTTATTGTAGCAATCTATCTTTTAGGAAGCAAAAGGGTTTTTGCAGCACAGGCTAAAAAGATAGTATATGGGCTTTTTAAAAAGCGCAATGCAGATATGGTTATATATTATGTAAGGGTTTCCAACAATATGTTCAGTGGTTTTATCTCTGGAAAAATTGTTGATTCAGCAATAATAGGCTTGATATGTTTTATTGCAATGAGTATACTTAAACTTCCATATACAATGCTTGTAAGTGTAATAGTTGGCGTGACAAATGTTATACCAGTATTCGGCCCGTATATTGGTGCAGTACCTAGCGCATTATTAATATTGCTGGTTGACCCAAAGCAGGCGCTTTATTTTCTTATATTAATTATAGTAATACAGCAGCTGGATGGCAATATTATAGGGCCGGCTATACTTGGTGAATCAACAGGCCTGTCTGCGTTCTGGGTACTTTTTTCAATATTGCTTTTTGGTGGTTTCTGGGGAATAATGGGAATGCTTGTGGGGTGTCCGCTCTTTGCTGTGATTTACCGTATAATTAAGGATTTTATTTCAATGAAACTGCGCAAAAAAGAACTTTCAGAGAACACATGGGAATATATTGACCTTAAAAGCATAGAAGAGTCAGCCAATGGCATGCAATATGTGAAATATACAAGCATGGAACTGAACAGCAAAAAGAAAAAGACTGACAATAAATTAAAAAAGGCAGTTGTTAATATAAAGAAAGCAGATAAGAAAAATGACAAGAAAGACAATAAAAAAAATAAAGATGACCAGCTTGACTAATTGAAGGCTTTACCTTATAATTAACCAGTTATATCAGATAAAATAAGCCTGGCACATGTTGCAGGTACCAGGCAGTTGGTAAATGTATGCTGGAGGAAGTTATGGTTAAAAGTATGACAGGATTTGGCCGTTATGAAACGGAGGGCTGTAATTATAAAATCAGTGTTGAAATAAAATCAGTAAACCACAGGTATTGTGATTTAAGTGTAAAACAGCCTAAGAAGTTCAGTATATTTGAAAATGATATCAGGAATATTGTTAAACAATATGCGGCACGTGGTAAAATAGATATATTTATTAGTTATGATGATTATTCTGCCAGTTCTTCTTCTGTAAGGTATAACCATTCTGTTGCAGAGGGCTATATGAGAGCAGTAAAACAGGCATCAGAGGAATTTGGAATAGAAGAATGCCTGACTGCGTCAATGCTTGCAAGATTTCCAGAAGTAGTTACACTTGAAGATGCAAGTAAAGATGCGGGTGGTGAATTTAATATAGTGCAGGATGCAGTACATAAGGCATGCCAGCGTTTTGTTGAAACACGTGAGAGGGAAGGGGCAGACCTGTATAATGATATAAAAACCAAGCTTGAGGGAATCAAGGTACTTACAGGGCAGATAGAGGAACGTTCACCACAGATAGTGGCAGAATACAGACAGAAACTTATGGACAAGGTTGCTGAATTAACCAGTGATACAAAAATAGATGAAGGGGTACTTGCCACAGAGATTATTGTCTTTGCGGATAAAATATGTGTTGATGAGGAAACAGTACGTTTAAGAAGCCATATTGCCAATATGGAAAATACCTTGTCCAAGGGTGAACCTGCAGGGCGTAAACTTGATTTTATCGCACAGGAGATGAACAGGGAAGCCAACACAATTCTTTCCAAATCAAATGATGCAAGCTTGTCTGGCATAGCTATTGATTTAAAGACTGGAATTGAAAAGATACGCGAGCAGATACAGAATATCGAGTAGGAAAGAGGAGGTATATGTTAGTAAATATTGGATATGGCAATGTAGTAAATATGGATAAAGTGGTAAGTATTATAAAAGCAGATGCAGCGCCTATAAAGCGCATGGTCCAGGCGGCAAAAGATAATAACCTTGCAGTTGATGCTACTTGCGGACGTAAAACAAAGTGTGTGCTTGTTATGGAAAGCGGCCATATAGTACTTTCTGCACTGCTTTCTGAAACTATAGAGAACAGGGCGGAGGGGTTACAGACGGCAGAAAGGAGCAATGAAGATGCCTAAAAAGGGAATAATTGCGGTTATTTCGGGATTTTCTGGCGCAGGTAAAGGTACTGTTGTAAATGAGCTTGTTAAAAAGTATGGTTATGCAGTTTCTGTATCTGCAACAACAAGACAGCCAAGAGAGGGAGAGGAAGAAGGAAAGAATTATTTCTTTAAGACAAAAGAAGAATTTGAACAGATGATAAAAGATGGTAAGTTTATAGAATATGCAAAATATGTAGATAATTATTATGGTACACCAAAAGATTATGTTTACAGCCAGATAGAAAATGGCAGGGATGTACTTCTTGAAATAGAGATGCAGGGTGCAATGAAAGTTAAAAAGGATTTTCCAGATGTTTCACTTGTATTTATTACACCACCACATGTAGCAGAACTTGAAAGAAGGCTTTTTAAACGTGGCACCGAAACAGAAGAAGTTATTAAAAAAAGGATTGCCAGGGCATCTGAAGAATGCAGCTATATGAAAGAATATGATTATATTATTGTAAATGACGGATTAGAGGAGTGTGTGGAACAGATGCACTGCCTTCTCCAGTCATTACATTTTACAAAGAATAACCAGCAGCAGCTTATAAGTGATATAAGCATGGATTTTGCCAGTTACAGCCAATAATTTAAACAGGCGGTAAGTACTGTTGTCTGTTATAATGAAGGCAGGAATAAATAATAGATATAGTGGATAATAATGTGTAATGTAATATTAATATTTAATTTTTTTAAGCTGAAAGGAGAATTTTATGTTACATCCATCATACACAGATTTAATGAAGTTAGTTAATAGTGAGGTTGAGACTGGTGAAGCACCCGTTGTAAACAGCAGGTATTCTATAGTCCTTGCAACTTCAAAGAGGGCACGCCAGATTATAGATGGTGCAGAGTCATATGTATCACCAAAATGTCCAAAACCTCTCTCTATTGCTATTGATGAACTTAATAATTCTAAAATCCGCATTTTGAGTGAAGAGGAAGCAGCAGAAGTGGAAGCAAGGAAAGCAGCAGAGGCTGAAAGGGCAGCAGAAGATGTTCCGGTGCAGACAGAAGAAGATACCAGTGAAGCAGATGAAGAAGTCCTGGAAATAGCAGGAGAGGCGGCAGCTATAGAAACTGCGCCAGAAGCAGACAATGCTGCTGAAGATATGGCAGATACAATCACAGCAACAGCAGAAGAAGCAGCTGGAAGCGGGCTGGCGGATGTTGTAGAGGATTAATTATTATAGGTGGTATTATAATGGATAATGGATTTAATAGTATAGAAGATACACGTGACAGTGTACAGGGCACAGAAGAAAATTATACAAAAGACAGCGGGCCGGAGCCTGCAGATGAAAATAAAAAGAAACAAGAGGAAATACCTGCTGGCAAAAGGATGCGCAACAGTATAATTGAATTATGTGTTTATATTGCGATAATTGTTATATGTGTAGCGTTTGTGCCTAAATATGTGCTGCAAAGGACTATTGTTGATGGAAAATCAATGATGAATACATTAAAAAATGGAGAGAACCTGCTGGTTGAGAAAGTTTCATACCATTTTACTGACCCTGACAGGTTTGATGTAATAGTTTTTTATCCTCATGGGCGTGACAGCAAAGATTATTTTATTAAAAGAGTAATAGGGCTTCCTGGGGAAACTGTGCAGATTAAAGGTGCAGATATCTATATAAATGGTGAAAAGATAGAAGAGAATTTTGGGAAAGACCCTATTACGGACCCAGGTATAGCAGAAAAACCAATAAAGCTTGGTGATGATGAGTTTTTTGTACTTGGCGATAACCGTACTGTCAGCGACGACAGCCGGTATGAAGATGTAGGGCCCGTTAAGCGTGAAAATATAGAAGGAAGGGCAATATTAAGGATATACCCATTGTCAGAGTTTGGTACATTTGAATAACAAGGCAGGCTCTACAGGTATATTAAAAGAAAATATGCGCAGGGTGGCGCGGGAATGAGGTTATAATGAAGGATTTAAAACGTGAAATAACACTTATGGCAGGGATTATAGTCCTGTCTGTTATTGCAGTTACTACATTAGGTATAAGTAAGATAAGCAGCAGCCTTAATGTTTCAAGTGCTGCTGAAACAGAGGAGCAGACAGAGAAACTTGTATTTTCACAGACAATATCTTCTCTTAAGGCTGGCAGTAAATCAAGGTTTGCTGTAGAAGGCGGAAAGGAAGACATTATATGGTCCGTATCTAACAGAAAACGCGCTTCTATAAGCCAGAATGGTGTATTGCAAGGCAAAAGGGCAGGAAAGGTAACTGTTTATGCAAAAGGTGCAAATGATATAATTTCATACACTGTTGATATTGAGGGCAAGAAAAAAATTGCAATAGATGCGGGACACCAGAAACAGGGTGATAGTTCAACAGAGCCTGCAGGACCAGGTTCTTCTGTTAAGAAAGCTAAGGTAGCAGGGGGTGCAACAGGTGTTGCAACAGGTGTGCCAGAATACCAGCTTACACTTGATGTTGCCAAAAAGCTGCAAAAAGAACTGGTTGACAGGGGATATGAAGTATATATGGTGCGTACAAAGAATAATGTCAATATCAGTAATAAAAAACGTGCTGTAAAGGCAAATAAAAGTGGTTCTGATATTTATATACGTATTCATGGTGACAGTGCAGCATCTTCCTCTGCAAGAGGTGCAAGTGCACTCTATCCTTCCAAATCTAACCCATATGTTGGAAAACTTAGCAAAAAATCCTTGAAACTCTCAAAAGCAGTCCTCAATAGTTACTGTGATGTAACAGGTTTTAGGAACAGGGGATGTATTATAAGGGATGACCTTACAGGAACTAACTGGAGTGAAATACCAGTTACTCTTATTGAAATGGGATTTATGAGTAACGGCACAGAAGACAAGAAAATGCAGAAGAACGCATTCCAGAATAAAATGGCAAAAGGCATGGCAGATGGCATAGACAGTTACTTTGGTTATTAATAAATTTGTAATTTTAGCTTGAATTGCTTGGTATTTGGGAGTAAAATATATAGTATCAGGAAACAATTATATCTGGTAACAATGTTACAGGCGTATACGTCAGATAGGAGTAGCAAATGGAAGGTTTAACAAATATGATGGAGGAAACTGTATTAACAAAGATAGACCAGTTGTGGCAGACAACGGACTTTTGTAAATGTGACCAGTGCAGGATTGATATTGCTGCATATGCGCTGAACAGGCTTCCACCAAGGTATGTCCATTCGTTGGCAGGGGAACTGATACATAAATTTGATGCATCTACAATACAAATGGATGCAGAAATAACAGCATGTGTGTATAATGCTATTGTACGTATTGGGGAAGACCCCAACCATGATTTTGAAAAGGTTAATTATTAGGGAATGTCTGAAAATCCATTCCGTCAGTCTGTACGCCCAGGTTTGTGCAATTTTTGCGTCAAATCCAAGAAGTATAGCCACTATGTTTCTTTTATCTGGCACAAATATTCCATAAACTGTGACGTACATCTGGCAGAAAACATCTTTAAAACATGCTCCAGTGTACCAGTGGCAGATACATATAATTATTTATATTTTTTATATGAATAATATGAGTAGATAACACATATAATGCTGGCTGCTATAATTATTCCAGTCATAACCAGGACGGATGTAAGCCCTTCTATAAATAGCGTTTCTATAATGATAGCAATTCCGGCTATAAACAATAATTTGCCACAGAACCTGTTGCTTGCAAGCCATGTCTGGTCATTTTCCATACTCCATGCAGTACGCAGTCCAAGAACAGAATTTCTTTTTGCAAGAGGAATAAAATTTGCAATAATCATTATAAAAATTCCCGATGATATATTAGTAATTTTATAAAAAACTGGTGTTAATTTTACGCTATTTCCTGAAACCTTGCATGAAGAAAATAAAATGGCACACTGTATTATACAAAACATTGCTGTCATGGCAGTAGCTGTAATATACAGGACTTTTTCATTGACAGCTGCTTCTTTTTTTGCTTTATCTGGCAGGTCCTGGGACTGTTTTTTCTTGAAATGGTTTATGGTGCACTGCCATAATAGTGATAAAATAATTATTATAACTGGGAAAATAAAATTTTCATATTTAGAGCCCCACCGGTCTATATTACCATTAAAATCATAGTGCATAGGTACTTTGTCACGCATAAATGGTATTACTGCAGCTGTAATAATCAAAGGCACAAATGTAATAATCCATAAAAGTTTAATCTTCTTTGTTTTTCTTTTTTCCATTATCTTCACCCCCAAACTGTTGCATCCACATAATAATTTCATCAAATACAGTAGTATTTAATTCATAATAAATATAGTTCTTGTATTTATATTCTATAACCAGCCCGGCGTTTTTTAGTAATTTTAAATGGTAGGAGAGTGCCGCAGGTGACACATCCAGTTTTAGTGCAATATCACCTGCTGTAAGCTGTCCTTCCTTAAGCATAACCAGGATATCCCGTCTGGACTGGTCAGAAAGTACCTTAAAAATATTTGCAATTCCCATAACTGTCCTTTACAATCTATTTAAAAATATTTTTAAATAGATTGTAACATAATATTTATAAATAAGCAATATAAATAATTTCCAGCTACACGTCCGTTTCATAAAAATCCCCATGCCGTGCTTTGCATGGCACAAATAGTAATGAAACCTGCTGTCTTCTGGCAAAGTGAATGATATAACTGGAAACTGTTAATTTTATTATCTGTGGTTTTATTGCAGTATTTCCCGTTGGTCTGAATAATTTAGCACACAATAAAAATTCCAGTTATAATTATGGGTCGCCATAAGACAGCAGGTTTCATGTGTACAGACTGGTATTTTCCATGACAGAAGCACTTTGGCCCCGCCGGCGTTTTAATACATTTTTTATAATTTGTCTGCAATTTCATATATAAGCTTTTCTGATTCATCCCATCCAAGACATGCATCTGTAATGGATTTGCCATATATATGTTCATGTATTGTCTGGTTTCCAGGTTCAATATAGCTTTCAACCATTACACCTTTAACAAGTTTCTTTATATCAGGAGAAACATTGCGGCTGTGCATTACTTCTGATATTATACGTGGCTGCTCATAATAGCATTTATTTGAATTTGCGTGGTTAGCATCTATTATGCAGGCAGGATTTTTTAAATCAAGTTTCTGGTACATTTCATTTAAAAGCATTAAATCTTCATAATGGTAGTTAGGAAGTGACTGGCCATGTTTATTGACAGCACCACGCAGTATTGTATGTGTAAGGGGGTTGCCGTCTGTTTTCACTTCCCATCCGTGGTACATAAATGTGTGCCCTGACTGTGCTGCAATACATGAATTAAGCATTATGCTTAATGTGCCGCTTGTAGGGTTTTTCATGCCACATGGGATATCAAGCCCGCTTATAACAAGCCTGTGCTGCTGGTTTTCAACAGAACGTGCACCTATTGCAACATATGAAAGTATATCTGATACATAAGGCCAGTTTTCAGGATAAAGCATTTCATCTGCTGCAAAAAGATGGGTTTCTTCTATTGAATGGAGGTGCATTTTCCTCATTGCAATTATGCCTTCAAGCAGGTCAGGCGCTTTTTCAGGGTCTGGCTGGTGCACGATGCCTTTATAGCCTTCACCAGTAGTGCGTGGTTTATTAGTATATACCCTTGGGATAATAAGGATTTTATCTGCAACTTTTTCCTGTACTTTTGCAAGGCGGCTGGTGTAATCACACACAGCATCCTCATTATCTGCTGAACAGGGTCCTATAATTACAAGAAATTTATCTGATTTACCTGTAATAATATCTGCAATCTCTGCATCCCTTACAGCCTTTAATTCTGCTAAATCTTTTCTTAAAGAATAATCTGATTTAAGTTCATCTGGTGTTTTAACCTTTGTTATATAATTAATTCCCATTGTTTCCTCCTGTCTGGATTCTATTATATGTTCCATAAAAATTGCATTTAACCAGCCAGCATTTATATCCCTGGTTTTATATCTGCCATTTTAAAACTTTCATATATAAAGATTGTATTATATTGTGCCATACATTATAAAATGCTATATTGAAAAGGGATATTTATATTTATCATGCTATATATAATACTGGTTTATATGGTTAATATTTCTTCTTGAAATTATTCAAAAATGTATTATTATATATACAGTACTTGTTAACCAGAATGCAGGAACTACTAACTGCTTCATTTCACTGGATAACAACAAATATTTATTCTATTCAATATTAAAGGCAAAGTCAAGCTTAGTTATTAATTTATAAAAATTTAATAATTATACACTATTAATCCCCGTTTTTTTAATTAAATATGGTAAAAATGCATATAGTTTTCTTTACTTTTTAGACGCTAAGTGATAAAATGTTAGAAAGAACTTTATTAAGGAGGAAAAAATTAAGATGGCTAGAGCTAAACAATCAATGGATGGAAATACAGCAGCAGCACACGTAGCATATGCCTACACAGAAGTTGCAGGTATCTATCCTATCACACCTTCAAGCCCTATGGCTGACTCTGTAGATATGTGGTCAGCAGCAGGACAGAAGAACATTTTTGGAAACACAGTTAAAGTAGTAGAGATGGAGTCTGAGGCAGGTGCTGCTGGTACAGTACATGGTTCACTTGCAGCAGGTGCACTTACTACAACATTCACAGCATCACAGGGTCTTCTTCTTATGATACCTAATATGTACAAGATTGCTGGTGAACAGTTACCTAGTGTATTCCATGTATCAGCACGTACAGTATCAACACATTCATTAAATATTTTTGGTGACCACAGTGACGTTTATGCATGCCGCCAGACAGGTTTTGCAATGCTTGCAGAAACAAATCCACAGGAAGTTATGGATTTAAGCCCTGTTGCACATCTTGCAGCATTAGAAGGCAAAGTTCCATTTATTAACTTCTTTGATGGTTTCCGTACATCCCATGAAATCCAGAAAATTGAAAAATGGGATTATGAAGACCTTAAGGAAATGTGCCCAATGGATTCAGTAGATGAATTCCGTAAGCATGCACTTAACCCAGAGCATCCAGCTTCACGTGGTTCACATGAAAATGGTGACGTATTCTTCCAGCACCGTGAGGCATGTAACAAAGCTTATGATGCACTTCCAGCAGTTGTTGAGAAGTATATGGACAAGGTAAACCAGAAATTAGGTACAGATTACGGTTTATTTAACTATTATGGTGCTCCTGATGCTGAACGTGTAATTGTTGCCATGGGTTCTATCTGTGACGTTGCAGAAGAAGTTATTGATTATCTTACAGCAGCAGGTGAAAAGGTTGGTCTTATTAAAGTACGTTTATACCGTCCTTGGTCTTCAGAGGCTATACTTAAAGTCCTTCCTAAGACAGTAAAGAAAGTTGCGGTACTTGACCGTACAAAAGAGCCAGGTTCATTAGGTGACCCTCTTTTCCTTGATGTGGCAGCTACACTCCGTGAAGCAGGGCTTAATGATATTGTCCTTACAGGCGGACGTTATGGCCTTGGTTCAAAGGATACACCTCCTTCATCTGTATTTGCAGTATTTAAAGAACTGGAAAAGGATGCACCTAAGGCACGCTTTACAATTGGTATTGTAGATGATGTTACTAACTTAAGCCTTCCAGAAGTTAAGCCAGCTCCTATTACATCAGCACCAGGAACAAAAGAGTGCAAGTTCTGGGGTCTTGGCGGTGATGGTACTGTTGGTGCTAACAAGAACTCTACAAAGATTATTGGTGACCATACAGATAAATATATCCAGGCATATTTCCAGTATGACTCTAAGAAAACAGGTGGTGTAACTATTTCACACCTCCGTTTTGGTGACAATCCTATTAAGAGCCCTTACTATATTAACCAGGCTGACTTTGTTGCCTGCCATAACCCTTCATATGTGGTAAACGGCTTTAAGATGGTACAGGATGTTAAGCCAGGCGGCGTATTTATGATTAACTGCCAGTGGTCTGATGATGAACTTGAGTCTAAGTTAGATGCTGGTGCTAAGAAATATATTGCTGATAACAATATACAGCTTTACACAATTAATGCTATTGACAAGGCTATTGAAATAGGAATGGGCAAGCGTACTAATACAATCCTCCAGTCTGCGTTCTTTAAGCTTGCTGATGTTATGCCTATTGATGAAGCTGTTGATTATATGAAACAGGCTGCTAAAAAGTCATATAGCAAAAAGGGTGATGCAGTAGTTGAAATGAACTACAAAGCAATTGATGCTGGTGTAGATGCTGTCCATAAGGTAGAAGTTCCTGATTCATGGAAGAACCCTGCTCCTGATGCTCCTGCAAAAGAACTTTCAGGACGTCCGGAAGTTGTTAAGATGGTTAAAGACCTTATGGAGCCAATCTCTAAGATGGATGGTGACAGCCTCCCTGTATCTGCATTTATTGATAACCCTGACGGACAGTTTGAAACAGGTGCTTCTGCATATGAGAAGCGTGGTACTGCAGTAACAGTTCCTACATGGGACCCTGAGAAGTGTGTACAGTGTAATAACTGCGCATTTGTATGCTCACATGCTACAATACGTCCATTCCTTCTTACAGAGGATGAAGTTAGCGCTGCACCTTCTAATATTAAGACAGCAGATGATAAGTCTAAGAAGACAAGTTATAAGTTTACAATGAGTGTATCACCTCTTGACTGTATGGGATGTGGTGAATGTATAACAGTATGTCCTGCTGAGGGCGCTATTAAGATGGTTCCACAGGCAGAAGAATCTGATGAACAGCCAGTATTCGACTATCTTGTTGCTAATGTTGGCAAGAAAGACAGTGGTTTTGCTGATACAACACCTAAGGGAAGCCAGTACAACCAGCCACTCCTTGAGTTCTCAGGAAGCTGCGCAGGCTGTGCAGAAACATCTTATGCACGTCTGGTTACACAGCTCTTTGGTGAACAGATGTATATTTCAAATGCTACAGGATGTTCTTCAATCTGGGGCAACCCTGCTGCAACATCACCATATACAGTAAACAAAGATTCCAAGAAAGGACCTGCATGGTCTAACTCACTGTTTGAAGATAATGCTGAACATGGTCTTGGTATGCATATAGGACAGAAGTACCTGCGTGACCAGGCTATTGAGTCTGTAAAAGCATGTGCAGCTTCTGACAAGGCTTCAGCAGAGTTTAAAGCAGCAGCAGACAAGTTTATTGAAACAAAGGATGACACAAAGGCTAATGCACCTGCAACAGAGGCACTTATACCTGAACTTGAAAAGGCAGCAGCAGCTGGATGTCCTGACGCAAAGGCAGCACTTGATAAGAAAGATTACCTTGCTAAGAAATCTGTATGGATATTCGGTGGTGACGGATGGGCATATGATATCGGTTTCGGCGGTCTTGACCATGTGCTTGCATCAGGTGAAAATGTAAATGTTATGGTATTTGATACAGAAATGTATTCTAATACAGGCGGACAGGCTTCCAAGGCTTCAAATATTGGTGAGGTTTGCCAGTTTGCAGCAGCAGGTAAGGAAATCGGCAAGAAGAGCCTTGCAGAAATTGCAATGAGCTATGGCTATGTATACGTAGCACAGATTGCTCTTGGTGCAAACCCTGCACAGGCAGTTAAAGCTATAGCAGAAGCAGAAGCTTATAACGGCCCTTCACTTATAATTGGCTATGCTCCTTGTGAACTTCATGGTATTGCTAAGGGTGGCATGAACCACTGCCAGGATGAGATGAAGAAAGCAGTTAAGTCAGGATACTGGAACTTATTCTCATTCAATCCTGCACTTAAAGCAGAGGGCAAAAATCCATTTACCCTTACATCCAAAGAGGGAGATGGTTCATACCAGGAATTCCTTAATAATGAGTCACGTTATACACGCCTTATTAAGCCATTCCCAGAGCGTGCTGAAAAACTCTTTAAAGAGTCAGAGGATGCTGCAAAGGCACGTTATGAGCACTTACAGAGGTTAGTGGAACTCTATAAATAAAATATAATATTTTGCAGAAATGCAGGTTATGGAATGCTGCCATGTTATAACATGGCAGCATTTTTCCTGCTTGTTACGGAGGAGGAATTGTTAATTGTTATATAGATATTATTGGCAGAAATTTAGAAATAATACATTTTTGTGAAAAATTTTACCATAGATTATTTAATAATAATCCCGGCCCGGTATTCATCAGGACAAGGGTTATTTCCATGTTTTGATATAATCCTGTATAAATCAGCGGCAAATATATCTTTTTCAAATGTACTTTTTGCAAAGCCCTCTAACCCGTTCTGTTTTAAAAGGGCGCTGTTTTTAAATAATTGTACAGCATCAGCAGTTTTGGTAACCAGTACAGTATCCTGTATATTTTTTAAAAGATGGCTTTTGTCCTTATTCATTCCAAGAAGCCTTGCATATGGCGTAACCTGTAATGGATGCAGGCTGTTTCCAGCGGACAGGGGAAGTTTTATATTATAACTGTCTGTGCGTATATTAAGCAGTATATGGACCAGCGAGCGGCATACCCTGCTATAAGTGTATTGTTTAGTTTTAAGTATCTGTGCAAATCCTGTAAATGAATTATAATTACAGATATTTTTAATAATCCTGCCAGCAAGCGCTTCCGAAACATCAAGAAATTCCATAAGCCTCTGCATAGCTTCTTTATCATTTCCGGTACAAGTAATTTCCTTTAATTTATAATAAAGTACACCAGAAAACATATCTTCATTTATATTTATACGGTCCTGGTTTTTTAAAAGGATGTCCAAGGCACTTAGAGGAATAAAGCTGGAAACAGCATTAAATGGTTCTGCTTCATTAGCAAATGCATTTCTTATAGCGGCAGCAGAAACCAAGTTATCTTTATTAACAGAATAATCCTGGTTGTTGTAGCCATTGCCACATCTTTGTATTGTAAACGGGATAATATTGCTTTTTAATAATTCCAGTGCTTTTAAATATTCTATTCCAAGGATATTGTTAGGGCTTCCTGTAACCTGGCATATCTGGTCTGCAATACCAGGAAAATGCTTTTGTACCGCCATATGTTGCGCCACAGGATATGAAACACCTGACTGGACAAACTGGCTTACTGAAAAATTAAAACTGTTACCACCATTAAGCAGGATATCTGCTGCCTGTTTTAATATATTTATATTATTGCATTCGCTGCCAAAACATACATTATCAACAAAACCAAGGCTTTCAAGAAGTGCTATGCCGCCGAGGGCAAAAAGCCCTGCACTGGCAGAGGCATAGATAACAGGAAGTTCAAAGACAAAATCTGCCCCGCTTGAAAGAGCCATTGCAGTACGCAGGTATTTATCAGTAAAGGCGGGAGTACCACGTTGTACAAAACCACCACTTATTACAACAACAATAACATCTGTACCCGTCTGGCTCCGTATAGTTTTAATCTGGTGCAGGTGGCCATTGTGGAAAGGATTATATTCTGCAATGATGCCAGTAGTTTTCATAAGAACCTTCATTTCTGTGCTGCTTTTAGTATTTTACAATGTCCATTAAATACTGGGAATACGTGTATTGAGGAAAATATAGTGCCAGGCAGCACACAGACACTAATAAAAATAGTCCTGCTGCCCCGGCATTTTACCAAAAATATAAAAACAACAGGAAAATTATAATTATGTAAATTGCAGCATGTCATTCCATTATGCCAGCTGCTCCAATTTTTTACTATGTCCAGATACAACTTTCTTTAATAAACCGGTATCATCAAAAGCTAGCTTTAGCCTGCCAGCATAATTTTTATACCTTGTATAAGTGTCTGTATAACAGAATTCAATTGTATTTAACCTTGGAAGCAGGATATTTTTCTGGAACAACTTTATGCTGGGCGCATCAGCCTTTAATGAACTAACATTACTTTTCAAATTACTGGTATCTTCTTTCATTGATTTAATATCTGTCTCAATAGGCTTTAATCTCGTATCAAGTTTCTTGTCCGTCATGTCAGATATAGCAAGCAGCAGTTTATTATTGGTCATTTTAACATGCCTGCTTTATTAATAAATATTAACATATCAAATGTTTAAAGTCTATAACCTTTTAATTATTTACAATATGTAATATTTTAGATATTTATTATTATTTTATATATCATATAATAAATATATGAATATATTAATATGTAATATTACTAATGTTTAATAAATATTAGTATATAGATTTATAGGGTAAATAAATAAACTGTAAATATGTCTCCTATGTATGAAATACACAGATATAAGATAATTTTTTGTTATTCTGCGTTTGTATAAAAATGGACAGTTTTAAGTGCCATAGCTGGAATATTCTGTACAGAAGTACAATTGCATTATGGTAACCCACGCAACAGTGCATATTATCCATATATAAGGAAAAAACTGCCATTTCTTTTTTTGAATTAATATAGGATATAAGTTGAGAGGTCTTGCGGCATTTAGCATGGTAAAAAAGAAGCTAGTAAAGCAAGATGGTAAAGCATTGGAAGAAAAAGATATTACATAAGCAACCTGCCAGTGGATATGGAATTTTTTCCATGTCAGCAAGGGGACAGGGGAAAGTGGAAAACCGGCTTAATTAGCATCTGGATTTTACATTTAAAGATGATTATAATATAACATCAAAAAACATGCACAAAGAACATGTAGATGTAAAAAACAGTTCTGGCAATACTGCGCATTGTACAGGCAATGTACAGCTAGAGCCTGAAAAGAATAAGGAAAACAATAGCAAGGCACTGTGAAAAAGAATTAGAAAATATCTTGTTTACATTATCAGCGGATTCAATAAAGATGGGATTATATAAAGCATCGAATTAAAAAAGCAGATGATAAAAATGTTTATTGATAATAACTTTTTATGTGGTTATCATAAATCTAATACATGTTCGTTTCATAAAAAATTTTTTAATTATTTTTAAATACTATATATAAATGAAAAAGGACTGTTGGCACAAATAATGGATAAAATTAAATAAAAATTTTTATCAATTTAGGATACAAGACACCAAAGCTATGCAGAGCATAAATTAAGTGACATATTGGTTATAACTATGTGTGTAGTTTTATGTGGTATAGACAGCTTAAGCGGCATAACAAGCTATTGTGCAAAGTTCTGGTTTATGCTGCTGGCAATCATGTGGTCAACATCCTATACAAAAATGAGCTGTTTGGAAAGAGCAAAAAAGAAACTGCTGGAGTCCTACATTGGGTTCTTGATATGGTATGCAAAGAATGTAAAAGCCATGCATGAAAAAGTAATTCATATGAAAATATTAATGTGCTATGTCGAATTAATCTTATATATTAAAAAATGAAACAATTTTTTGAGACAGCATTACAGATAAGCAATTTCAGTGTCTGCTTTATAGCCGTTACTTTGATAAATTATAAATGGTTGGGTTTGTTTATAAAAATTTAACTGGTTCAAAAACTGTGGGATTTGATATATGACAAACGCATGAATTAATAAATTATGAATAATCCATAAAGTTATGCTATAATCAGTATAAAAGGATGAATTTATTTATGAAAAAACTTTTAGGCTATATAAGTACAGTGGCAGATACCAGACAAGAAAAAAATTCTGCATAAGATGATGGATATCATTATGATTGTCTTTTTTGCAACGCTGGGAAATGCAGATGACTGAGTAGAAATGGAAGTATTTGCAAAAGAACATGAGAAATTTCTATGGAAGTATCTGGAACTTCCCAACGGGATACCATCCCATGATACGATTCAGAGAGTATTTGCAATTGTGCCACCTGAATTTCTGGAAAATTTCCAAAAACAGTGAAATGAAATGCTCAACAGTGATGAAGGGAATAAAATAAAAAGGCTGCTTGCAATTGACGGAAAAACCCATAGGGGAAACGACAGTAAAACCCAGAAGGCAAACCATACCGTCAGCGCCGTGGATGGAAGGGGGTTCTGTCTGGAACAAAAACGTGTGAAAGAAAAAACAAACGAAATCAAGGAAATCCCAGGATAACCGCATAAAATAAAAATTCTATAAAATTGGCATTACCAGAGCATTTTTTAGCAATAAAAAATTGGAATTTTAAAAATTTTAGTCTAAAAAT
>JAAWKM010000187.1 GCA_022797375.1 Lachnospiraceae bacterium | reverse complement strand
ACAGTGCCATTTTGCACATTTTTTGTGCAAAATGTGTACATAACCAGTGCTGAAAGCACTGCTATGTTACTATTAAGCCGTAAGGCTGAATAGTAACAAGTATTATGGACTAAATAAAATATATATGCTGGATTATGGGTTATAGTATATGTCAAAGATACAGGCTTACTGGCAGATAACAGAAAATACATGTCTATGGAATAGAGAATTTGCTGCCTTATAATTGATTTATAATCTCCCCAATATCCCCATTTATGCAGACAGACTGCTTCTCAATCTCCCGTGGACAGACTGCCTCCCCATAATTTACACATACATATACGGCTTTGGGATTCTCTGCCGTCATCTGCCAGAAAGGATATTTAATAATGCCAGGGGTATTGCTGCCAACACCCAGTTCCAGATATAAAATTTTCAATCCTTTATGATGGTGTATAAAATTTTTATATCTTTCTGCTGCTACATGCCAGCCGTTATCTTCAACAAATGTATTATCTGCCCGTAAATTCATTGACATAGGCGCACCACAAACGGGACAACGGGGTATTAATGAGGACGGTATATGCATATTTTCCTGGCTGGCAACCATTTTTTTGATTACAGTCCCGTTGTCATAAGTATTGTTATGGCAAGGCACTGAACATTGCCATAACCCATAATCGCCCTGTGTATAAAACAGTCTGTGCTTATCAAAACCTGCTTTTTGAAAACAGTGGTCTACATTTGTTGTTAAAACAAAATAATTTTTATTCTGTACGAGACTGTATAAATCATTGTAAACAGGCTTAGGTGCATTTTGATAACGGTTAATAAAAATATAACGGCTCCAGTACGCCCAATGTTCCTCTAATGTTTCATATGGATAGAAGCCTGCAGAATACATATCCTTAAAACCATATTTTTCTATAAAATCCGGGAAATTATCCTCAAAACGTTTCCCAGAATAAGTAAACCCTGCAGATGCAGATAGTCCTGCTCCTGCACCTATTATAACAGCATCTGCATTTTCAATTTTCTCTTTTACTTTTTGGATAGAACGTTTTATTTCGATATTATTCCAATAACTGCTTGTAGATTTCATAGTCCCTGTCTTTGAATACATTAAAAACCACCTCCAGGCCATTTTGGTTTCTCTTTTGGTAATCCTTTACTGTTTGTACTGCTATTCTGGCGGCTTTTTCATTTGGAAAGTGAAACTCTCCTGTAGAAATACAACAAAAAGCAATGCTTTTCAACTGGTATGCTGCAGCAAGTTCCAAACAAGAACGGTAACAGTTTGATAACAGGCCACAGTCCCTTTCAGTGACAGCCCTATAGATAATTGGGCCAACAGTATGGATAACATGATTACATGAAAGATTATAGGCTTTTGTGATTTTGGCTTTTCCTACAGGTTCTTCCGTTTTCTGTTCTTCCATGATATGGGAACATTCCAGGCGTAGTTCTATACCTGCGGCAGAATGGATTGCATTGTCAATACATCCATGGCAAGGAATGAAACAGCCTAACATAGTATTGTTAGCAGCATTTACAATAGCATCTGTAGACAAACGGGTGATGTCGCCTTGCCATAGGTAAATTCCAGGTTGTGCCAAAGGAATATCTGATAATGGAATAACACCTTTCTTAGAGCATTCTTTCTGTAAATATGTGTCTTGTATTTCTAAGAAGTCCTTTGAAGCTGCTCTGGGCGGGCGGATGTTCATAAGGGAACGCAACAGACGTTTCTTTTGTGTGTTATCCGCAGGAATATCTATTTGGTTTATTCTGTTATTTTCATCTAAGAGATATTTTATCAGATAAATAAGTCTTTCTGTCTGTGTCATAGTATCCACCTTCTTTTTTATGTAAGAAGTCCCTTGCCTTTACCGGGCAAAGGACTCCGCATTTAACTGTATAATGGTATTGCCGTTTATTCTGATACAACAGATATTCTTTGCTGTATATGGTTTCCATTTAATGCTTCATCAACCATGGCAACTGCATAGTCGGCATAACTGATTATGCTTTCTCCTCTGGAGTTCAATGTCAGTTCTTCGCCTCCTAAGATGTATTTCCCTGTTTTAGCCCCTTCTGCCTGGAAATCCCCAGCAGGGCTGATATATGTCCAATTTACATCTTTCCTGGTGCGGAGCCTGTCAAGTGCCTTGCCCATGTTTGAGGCAAGTGGTTTAAACATTTCCGGGAAGTCTGCCCCATCCATTACTTGTATTGTATGTTCTGGATTAACATACAGACTGCCTGCACCACCAACAACAAGAAGCCGTGTTTTTTTGCCGCTTACAATGTCACAAAGATGTTCTAAAGAGGTGATGTGTTGTGGCAGGGTTTCTGGCGTCCATGCCCCGAAAGCATCAATCACAACATCAAAACTCTCCAAATCAGTTGCGGTCAGATTAAATAAGTCTTTTTTGATAACATTTGCTGCTGCTGATTTGTTTTCGCCACGGACAACAGCTGTAACATCTGCACCTCTTGCGATAGCTTCTTCAACAATAAGCTTCCCTTCTTTGCCATTTGCACAAATAACTGCGATTTTCATAGTGGTTACCTCCATTCTTAACTTCACATAAGCCATAGTAGCTGGCTGTTTTTTATCCATAATTATGTTACTATCCAGCCTTACGGCTTAATAGTAACATAATTTTATGGATTGTTTTTTCCTGCTTGTAAGATTATAATATATCCATAGAGAATATCTGTAAAGTAAGCACTTTATTGTGCCATAGTTACCAGAGAGAAACTATTATGAAGAAATGGAGGTATTGCCGTGGAAAAAGATTTACCTGCCTGTCCAGTAGAAACTACTTTAATGCTTATTAGTGACCGTTGGAAAGTGTTAATTATCCGTGATTTGTTAGAGGGTACAAAACGGTTTGGAGAGTTAAAGAAATCCGTTGGGAATATATCCCAAAAAGTTTTAACTTCAGATTTGCGCTCAATGGAAGATAGTGGTTTACTTACCCGGAAAGTCTATCCAGAAGTGCCGCCAAGGGTAGAATATACTTTAACAGAAACAGGTTATAGTTTAAAACCGGTTTTGGATGCTATGGCAGGGTGGGGGACAGAATATAAACAGAAGAATAAATAAAGATATTAAAAAACGTGGAATAGCATTTTATAAGCCAGGGCAAGGCCAGCAAAAGGAACATCCGGCAGCCCATGTATTACAGGTATTTGTGGCTGGGCAGGTATTTTTATAAAGATGATGCAGGAAATATTATGGTATACTGCCAGAAATGTGGCTATTATATAAGGTTTTTTAATATAAGACTTCAGATAATGAAAGGGGAATTTAATATGAGAATAGCAGTTACTTATGAAAACGGAAATGTATTCCAGCATTTTGGACATACAGAACAGTTTAAAATTTATGATGTTGCAGAAGGAAAGGTTATAAACGAAGAAGTCCTGGAAACAGGAGGCAGCGGGCATGGTGCACTGGCAGGGCTTCTGGCTGGACATAAAACAGATATATTAATATGTGGAGGTATTGGGAGAGGAGCCCAGGATGCACTTGCAGAAGCTGGAATTAAAGTATACGGAGGGGTTATGGGGGAAACAGGCAAGGCAGTAGAGGACTTTATTGCCGGGAAGCTGGATTATAACCCTGATATCCAGTGCAGCCACCATAACGGGCACAACCATGACGGAGGATGTGGTGAAGACAAGCATGGATGCCATGGTAATGGGAATTGCCATGTATTATAAATAAATTTTCCAGGAACAGGGGCATTATTATTTACTATGTTCCAGTTCCTGGAAATATATTTATATGATATTTCTATATTTTTAAACCAGCAGAATGCATGTTATAGTTGATGCCTGTGCAGTTGCATCTTTATCTCCCTTTTTATCTTACTGCTAATCCAGATACAACACAATAAAAATTTATAGCTTTTTGGATTTCTGCCTATTATACTATATTGTATTTTCCGAATGTTCAGATTTATGTTTACAGCTGATTATAAATGCATACAAAAAAAGTAATTAACTATACATAATCATGTATTTTACATGTAAACAGTTTATGATATACTGATACTGGAGACAGCTGAAAGAAGAAAGCGTGTATCCCAGGTAGTAGAAAAAGAATAGTATTATTTATTGCTTTATAAGGGATTATAATTTACTATATAATTGAGTTGTTTATAATATTTTAATTTCTAGTATTATATGTAAATGCAGTATATTTTTATTTAATTCTAAAGGTTAAAATCTGGTTTAAATTATAAATTAATAATCTAAGCAAAGTAACCGATAAATATAATGAAAAAATAAAAAGTATTTATGGGTGGTGGCATATGATTTATATTTTGCTTTGTGATGATAATGAGATTATATTAAATAAAATAAAAAAATATATAATATCAATTAGTTATGATTTAAAATATGATATTGATATTGAAACCTATACAAGTGCAGAAGATGTATTGAAAAGAATACATAGTACAGCAGAGAGCAGTGATATATTAATTACGGACATTAATATGCCGTGTTTATCAGGTATGGATATGGTGCAGATACTTCGTGATGAAGGGCTGGATATTATTCTTATTTTTATGACTGCCTATGAAGAATATGTATTTAAATCATTTGAATATTCCCCTTTCCGGTATATAAGGAAAGAATATATGGAAATAGAACTGCTGCCTGCTTTGCAAGCGGCATGTGAAAAAGTAAATGCAAACAGAAATATCTCAATATTAGTTAAAACACCAGATGGCATGCAGGTAGTGCGGACACGTGATATATTATATTATGAACTTGAGAACAGAAAATGTATTATTTATACTATTCAGAACAAACAGTATGAAACATGGAAAAAAATTAGTGAATTCAGGGAGGAAATGGGGGAAATGGACAGTTCTTTCTTGCAAATATACAGAGGATGTATGGTTAATAAATATTATGTAAAAGCAGTAAAAAAGGATGTGATTGTTTTGGAAGATGGTACAGAACTTCCAATGAGCAGGCGGAAAAAACATGAAATCACTGATATCATGATGGAATATTGGAGGAAAATTATATAATTTTATATTAAACCATGGCATTCATGTTTTTATAAGCAGTGAGTAACTTATTAATACCAGGATAATGTGCATAAAGCAGGTATCATTTCCGCATGTTTATGATGGATGTACTGTTGAAGGTGATAAGCTGGTTGCAATTGTTGATGGGGAAGGAGTGAAATATACTGCAGTTAACTGGAGTGAAATTCAAGAGTAAGAGGTAGATAAATGAAAAAACTTAAGGAACAACCATTGAAATTGCCTGCACTTGTTTTGGCTGTTTTGCTGGGTCTTAGTGTTACAGGTTGTAGTAAAATGGATTATAGTGCCACGAAAGACCAGGGAACGGTTTCATCAGATTGCCCGCCTGATGTAAAAAATACACCATCTGCTGTACCTGGACTGGATACACCAGATGGAAACCTGGACGATGGCAATAATGTTGACAGTGATAGTATAGATACATCTATATCTTCAGGATATTATCTTTCCCTTGGTGTACTGGATGAGAATGTTGTACGGAACGGGGCAGGACGGAATGAATCTGATGTGTCAGTTATTGGGAAAAAGATTATTTTTCCACAAGGTGGAATCAGAAGCATAAGCATAAAGAGCTGGCCGCGCCAAGAGAAGCCATATAATCCTCCAAAACCTGGGATTATCCAATATGTAGATGCTTTGGAGAGTGCAGTAATTGTAGATAGTGTTCCAGAGAATGTTTTAGAAAAAATGGTTAAAATTGACACACATATTCTTTATTTAAACAGTCATGGTGAATTCAGGACAATAAACATTGTAAACTTTGGTAATGGATATCATGAAATTTCTGTTGAAAAGGATGATGCAAAAAATTTTGCAAAAAAAATTTATATTAAGTCTGGTACAGGGAAAAAATACCATCATGTTTTTCTGCGTTCAATGGAAGCGGAGAACATTATAAAGAAATGGATTCACTGGGAAAAACAAGGGAAAAATGGGTTTGGGTTTGTCCAAAGTGCCAGCCTCTTTTATGATGGAAATCCAGACGGAATTAAACTTTCAGAAGACCATCTGAAGAAAATTAAAATATATCTGGAGAAGTGCAAAAAAACTGATGGGGCACCATGTGGTTATGAGAATTATTTTGAGTGTATCCAGGATAATGGAGACCTGTTCCATTTCTCCATATCTGCAGATGGAGAAAGTATTTCAACAGATAAAAGTGTATATATAGTGGATTATCCAGATAGTGAAAGAATAGCGGAGCTGCTAAAAGAAATCCGCAAATCTTCCCCATATAACTATGAATAATAATAAAATTTGGTTACTATTCACAGTCAATTAAGAAAAAAATCCAAATAAAGAACTAATATTTTGAACTCTAACGAGGGAAAAATGATTATTCATTTTTCCCTAAT
>JAAWKM010000018.1 GCA_022797375.1 Lachnospiraceae bacterium | reverse complement strand
AAAAAACGCTGTCTAACAATCATTACAATTTCACACAAGAAAAATGCAAAAACAGCATTTTTCATTACTATTTGTGCCGTGCAAAGCACGGCATGGGGGTTTTTATGGAGGATTATTATATTGGTGCGGCTGCCAGGATGAGTGACTGGCGTTCTGGCGGTTGCCATGTATAAGGAAATGGAGTTGCTTATGAATGGATTTATAACCACGGATGGTAATTTTGGAAACCAGGCAGGCCGGACATATTCTGCCAATGGAAGGGAACGGACAACAGCATCTGCAAGAAGGAATGCGGCAAAAGCATATGCGCCAGCTGCCAGGAATACAAGTACACAGGGAATTAATAATAATGCTTATGCATTGCCTGACAGGTTTGGAAGGCTTTCTTCTATTGTAAGCCAGGAAGATATTGCTGGCTGGATGCAGGATGGGACATCAGAAAGCGGGGCAGAAGTCCAGACAGGGACAGTACCACAGGGAAATGCAAAGGATTTTAATGCTGCGCAGGAGGCATATAATAAACAGGCACAAGCTAGTGGCAACAGCCAGAATGCGGCAGGTGCTGCTGCTTCAGCGGAAAAAAATGGCATAACAGAAGAAAATGTACTAACAGATGAAGAGCTTGCTTTACTTGAAGAAGAGGAAAAGAATAAAAAGAGCAGTAAGACATATGGATTTAGTGATGAAGATATAGACTATATGAACAGGCTGTTAGAAGATATGAAAAAAGCAAGGGAGCGGTACAGGGCTAATAATGAGAAGAGGAAGACGGCTAAAAAAACCTTAAATTACCAGTTTAAGAAAGTTTCTGCTACAATTTCAAAGGCAAAAAATGTTACACAGGCTGGAAATGCTGTTTATAAAGCGAAAAACTCACTTATAAGTTTAAGAAGGAAAGCAGCAAGCGGTAAGTACAATTCCCAGGAAATCACTATGGCAATAACACATGCAGGCAAAATGGTGCGTATAGCCAAAGTAAAGCTTGCGCATATGAAGGAGGAAGAAGCCGCTGATAAATATGGCAGCCAGGATAAATTATCTGTTGACTTCAGAGAGCGCCGTAAGAGGGAACGCCGCAAAGATGAGGACTTAGAACTTCTTAAGGCTGACATGGAATACTTAAAAGCACAGATTAAGTATATTAAAGGCGGCGGAGGAAAGGGCTCTTCTTCTGGTGTTATGAATGTAAGCATGAATACTGCTATTAATGCAAGTTACAGCATTATGAGAAAAGAAGCAATAAAAGAAAGCATAGAACAATTTATAGAAAATAATGAGATTGGGGCAGATGCTATGGCAGAAATAGTGGAAAGTGTTAATACAGCAGTTTCTTCTGCGCAGGCATCTGGCAGCCAGACAATAGCGGCATCAATGGTAACAGGTGCATCTGGTACTGCACCTGTGCCATCTGGCGGAGGTTTTACTACTATGATATAGTAAACTTTATCACCCTTTATAAGTGCAGCTTTCGCGTTCAAGCAGCCTGCACGGGAGTTCAATACGTATATTTTCCCTGTGCTTGCCAGATTTCCTGTCAAGAAGCAGCATAACTGCAAGGTGTGCCATTTCTTTTTTGGGAATGTCTATTGTAGTAAGCATAGGGGTTGTTTTTTGTGAGGGGTAAATGTTATCAATAGAAATTACTGATGGCAGATACCCCCTTTTTTTATTTGTTCTTAAGGCATTTAATACACCTATTGCAGTAATGTCATTAGCACAGAATATTGCAGAGGGTCTTACAGGCTGCTTTATTATTTCAGACATAACCATAAACCCTTCCTTTTCAGTCTGTCCAGTCTGGTGTACATTGGCATAATTTAAAGGGATTTTATGGTCAAGGAGTGTCTGGTAATAGCCTGTATACCTGGATTCAAATGTGCAGTCGCCGATATATGCAATATTATTGTGCCCAAGCTTTACAAGGTATTCAACGGCTTTTCTTGCGGCAGTTATACCATTGCATATTACCTCATCATACTCATAATCTGTAGGATTCCTGTCTATGCCTGATATATAAGCATATCTTTTTTTAAGCACAGGCATAAGCCCTTGTGGGCATTTGCCAAGAAGTATAAGCCCTGTGTTATGCTTTTTGGAAATAAACGCGGGTGAGGCAGCAGGTTTCTCTTCAATTACTTTTGAAGATGTTTTATAAGGTACTGCTTGTGCAGAAGTATCTTTTTCCCCAAGTGACATAATATCAGTAAAATTTAAAATTTCTCCAAGCACCGTATTGCTTGCAATGAGTTCTTCCTTGATATGTATAAAAAGTTCAGCAAAAAATGGGTCTTTATCTATAGAATCGAATCTTGTAAGCAGGATGTCAGCAAAAAACGGGGTTTCTGTTATATTATTTCCCATCCTTAAATTTCTTGCTGCTTCATTTGGAATATATTCAAGCTCCCTGGCAAGCTCCCATATTTTTTCAGACAGGCCAGGTATGTGGCATGTATGCCCTGGTGTGTTAAGTACACGTGAAACAGTTGAAACAGAGGTATTGGCAAGTTCTGCAATTTTTTTTAAAGACATATGGAATCCCTTTCTTTTGGAAATTTGTATTAAAACTTAAAAGTATATAAGATTAGTTTTATGTGAAAACTATAAAACAAACTATAAACATGCGTTTTATATAACATGAAAATATCTTACAGCCTTTATGCTGTTTTATATGATAACGTTTGCGGATAAAATATTAATATATAGCATTAATAAAAAGGTAATTTTTGTTATATTAGCATTATATAAGGAAAAAATCAAGTGATAACGTTATCATATATAGTTGTTAATTTATGGCTATATTTATCGTAAACTAAGATACGTTGAATGGATGTAAAGCAAGCTGGTTTTATAATGAAGTTTTATTTGTGCCTGGCACAAAACTATTTATGTATAAAAAACAGCACAGAAATGGGGGATTATTATGATAAAGAGTAAATTAAAAAAGATTATATTAACAGGAATTATTGCAGTAACAGCTTTTGGTGTAATAGGATGCGGAAAAGATTCTGGGAAGAAAAAAGAGGTAAATGTGGGGTACTTTAATAATATCACACATGCCCAGGCACTTATGATGAAAGCAGAGGGAACTCTTGAAAAAAGCCTTGGTGATGATGTAGGTGTTAAATGGACAGCATTTAATGCAGGACCTGCTGAAGTTGAAGCGTTATTTTCAGGAGATATTGATATAGGATATATCGGACCTGTTCCAGCTATTAGTGCTAATGTTAAATCTAAAGGCGATGTAGTAATTATTTCAAGTGCAACTAAGGGTGGAGCAGTCCTTGTTAAGAGAAAGGGTGCAGACATTAACAGTGTTGCAGATTTAGATGGTAAAGTTGTTGCCATACCACAGATTGGCAATACACAGCATCTTTGTCTTTTAAAGCTTCTTGCAGATAATGGGCTTAAACCTGATACAAGTGGCGGTACAGTTAAGGTAAGTGCAGTTGCCAATGCTGATGTGGCAAATACAATGGAACGTGGTGATATTGACGCTGCGCTTGTACCAGAACCTTGGGGAGCTACACTTCTTGCAAATGATGCAGAAATGGTGCTTGATTATAATGAGATTTTTGAGAATGGTGAGTATGATGTTGCAGTAGTTGTTGTAAGAAAGGAATTTATGGAAGAAAATCCTGAAATAGTTGATGAATTTCTTAAACAGCATGAAGCAGCAACAAAGAAAGTTAATGATGATAAAGAAAACTCCCTTAAAACTATTAATAATGAATTAAAAGAAGCTACAGGAAAGGCTTTAGGGGATGATATTATAAGTGAAGCTTTTGAGCGTATTGGCGTAAGTACAGAAATTAATGAACAATCTGTTACAGGTTTTGCAGATATAAGCAAATCAGAAGGTTTTATTTCTGAGCTGCCGGAAGGAGAACTTATATGTCGTTAGTTATTGAAGGCCTTAATAAACACTTTGAAAATAGTGAGAAAGCGACTCTTAATGAGATAGACTTAGAAATTGAAAGCGGGGAATTTGTCTGTATAGTAGGCGCATCAGGCTGTGGCAAGAGTACACTTTTAAATCTTGTGGCAGGGCTTGAGAAACCTACAGGTGGCAAAATACTGCTTGATGGTGAGGAAGTAAGCGGGCCTGGGGCAGACAGGACAGTTATGTTCCAGGAACATGGGCTTTTTCCGTGGTTAAATGTAATAGAGAATGTCAAGTTTGGAATGAAACTTGCAGGTGTACCAAAGGAAGAACAGGAAAGGAAGGCAATGCATTACCTTGAGATGGTGCATCTGCAGGATTATAAGGACTATCCCATACACCAGATTTCTGGAGGTATGAGGCAGAGGACAGCACTGGCAAGGGCACTTACAATGGATTCAAAGGTCCTTCTTATGGATGAACCTTTTTCAGCTCTTGACAAGCAGACTTCTAACAGGCTCAGAGAGGAACTCCAGAGAATCTGGATGGAAACTAAAAAGACCATTCTATTTATAACACATAGTGTTGAAGAAGCTGTATACCTTGGTGACAGGGTAGTTGCGCTTTCCCCTGATACTGGGCGTATAGCTAGTATAATAACTATAGACATACCAAGGCCAAGACATGTATATTCATCTGAATTTGTTGAGTTAAGACATAAGATTATGGAACAGGTAAGAGGGGAGGCTGTATAATGGGGATGTTAATATTTATTGTAATAATTATACTCGCCTGGCAAGGGTTTTACTGGATTGGCGTTGATTTACTTGCACTCTGGAAGCCATATGCCGTTCCAGAACCAGCAGGGGTAGCGAAAAGATTTATTGAGCTCTGCAGTGACGGGACTCTTTTTGAAGCAACATTTAATTCACTTATGCGTGGTGTGGCTGGTTATTTGATAGCTGTTATTATAGGCATAGCAGTAGGGCTTCTTATAAACCATTTTAACTACTTGCAGAAAAACCTTAAGCCGGTGGTATTAGGCATACAGACACTTCCCAGTGTATGCTGGGTTCCATTTTCAATACTCTGGTTCGGGCTTTCAACAAATGCAATACTGTTTGTTGTAATTATGGGTTCTGCCTTTAGTATTTCTATTTCAGTTGATAATGCTATTAAAAATATACAGCCAATTTATACAAAGGCTGCCCTTACAATGGGAGCATCAAGAAAGCAGATGTACTTAAATGTAATATTCCCTGCAAGTCTTCCTGAACTTGTATCAGGTTTAAAACAGGGCTGGTCATTTGCATGGAGGGCATTAATGGCAGGCGAGGTAATGACAACATCTATAGGGCTTGGACAGACTCTTATAATGGGGCGTGACCTTGCAGATATTAACCAGGTTATGCTTGTAATGGTAGTTATAGTTGCAGTTGGTATAATAATTGATAAATGTATATTCTCAGTAATTGAGAAGAGGATATTAAGGAAGCGTGGGCTTGCATAATATATAATGTGGAGCACCAATATCTTATTATAATTGAAGTGCTTATGCATTAAGCTATAGAAGCAAGATAGTAAAAACCCCCTTGCAACATGGAAGTATGTGCTGCAAGGGGGTTTTATTGTAAATTTGCAGTATCTCCCGTTTATCTGAATAATTTTATGGACTGGATATGTTATAGAAAATAAAACCTGTTGTATTATTTGTATAAGTAAGTTATACTGTCCTTATATAGTACCTGCGGCAGAAAAGTTGCTGCATAGTGCTTATTTGTATTAGTGACAGGCTATATGCTGGTTACTAGTGCCTGGTTTATTTATAAGAAATACAATATGAAGAAAGGAAGGTAAATTATGAGAAAAAAGTTATTAGCTGTTATACTGGCTGCTTCACTGGCGGCTGGGAGTACTGCCCATGTACCAGTATTAAATGATAATACAATAGTTGCGGAAGCTGCTAAGAAGAAGGTTAAAACACCGTCAGTAAAGAAAATCCGCAAGGCAATAACAGACCTGCTTGGTGAAAATTATCTTGCAAATATGCTGCTGACGAAAGATGAGATAAAGGAACGTTTTGGGTTACAGCCTTCATGGTACACTGATGTTATTGCAGAAATTCCTATGATGAGTGCACATGTTGATACACTTGTAATTGCAAAGGCAAAGAATAAAAATACCAGGAAAAAGATTAAAAAACAGCTTTCAGATTACAGGAATGTACTTATTAATGACACTCTGCAGTATCCTATGAATTTATTAAAAATACAGGCGTCAAAGGTATATGTCAAAGATAATTATGTATTTTTCCTTCTGCTTGGCCATGTTGATAACAGTGTCGAGGAAAACAATACAGAGGAACAGGTTATAGAGGCATATAAGGCTGAAGTACAGAAAATTATAGATACTATTAATTCATTATTTAAAAAATAAACGGGGGACACTTATATGGTATTTAGCAGCCTGTTGTTTTTATTCCGCTTTCTGCCATGTGTCCTGGTTATTTATTTTATAGCACCAGGCTGTTTTAAGAATACTTTGAAAAACCTGGTGCTCTTTCTTGCGAGTCTTGTATTTTATGCCTGGGGAGAGCCTGTATATATTGTCCTTATGCTTTTTTCAACAGTAGTTGATTATGTAAATGGAGGGCTGGCAGGATATTTTATAAACAGAAATAAAAAAAATGCGGCAAGGTTTTTTGTATTTTTATCAGCAGTAATAAACTTGTCACTTTTAGGTGTATTTAAGTATGCTGGTTTTGTAACAGGCCTTTGGAATAATGTGAGTGGTATGGATATTAAAATAAAGGAGCTTGCACTTCCAATAGGTATATCATTTTATACATTCCAGACTATGTCATATACAATAGATATTTACAGGGGAGAGGCAAAACCTGAAAAAAATATAATAAATTTTGGCGCATATGTTGCAATGTTTCCACAGCTTATAGCAGGGCCAGTTGTAAGGTTTAAAGATATTTCTGTTTTATTAAGGGAGAGAAGTACATCCTTAGACCAGTTATCCTATGGTGCCATCAGGTTTGCAGCAGGGCTTGGTAAAAAGGTAATACTTGCAAACCAGGCAGGGGAAATTTTTAAGACAGTTACAGCATCCCCGGCTGGAGGGCTTACTACAATATCCGCATGGTTTGGTCTTTTAATGTTTGCATTCCAGATATATTTTGACTTTTCTGGATATTCGGATATGGCCATAGGGCTTATGTCAATATTTGGATTTAGTATCCCAGAGAATTTCAACTATCCATATATGTCAAAAAGCATTACAGAATTCTGGCGCAGGTGGCATATTTCACTTGGAACATGGTTTAAAGAATATGTCTACATTCCATTAGGCGGCAGCAGAAAGGGTATTCCAAGGACTTTTTTTAATATTTTTATTGTATGGTTCTTAACAGGTTTATGGCATGGGGCAAGCCTTAATTTTATAGCATGGGGAATGTATTTCTGCTTTTTCCTGCTGGTGGAAAAACTTGGTTTTTTAAAAATACTTGACAAAGTTCCAGCAGTTTTAAGCCATATATATGCAATTCTTGTGGTTTATGGAGGCTGGCTGCTTTTTGCATGGGAAGATATAGCACAGCACAGGGTTTTTGTGAAGGCAATGGCAGGTATGGCAGAAGCAGGGTTAAACAGCACAAGTACAATGTATATGGTTGTTAGCAATATTGTGCTTCTGGCTGTTCTGGTAATTGGAAGTACAAATATCCCGGTTAAAGCAGGTGTATGGCTCTGTAGCAGGAATGAAACCTGTAAGGGGATTTTCCAGGCAGTTTTTATAGCAGTGGTATTTATTATATCAGTTTCATATCTGGTAAATGGAACATATAACCCATTTTTATATTTTAGGTTTTAAATTACCAGATATAATTAGTAATTTATATTATTACATTTGTCCTGGTGCTGCCAGGATGGCTTTTGTGGTGAAAAAGAGGAAAGGATAAAACCAGGAATACGGGCATTTCTGCCTGGCGGTTGGTACAAAGCATGAAACGTTTGTCCAGGATTTTACCAGTGGCAGTATTATTTCTTATGCTTATTACAGGAATGGCGGCTGGTGTTTTACAGAAAGATAAAACATATTCTTCTGCCGAAAACAGGACATTGCAGCAGTTTCCTGAATTTACTGTAAAAAGGGTACTGAATGGCAAGTTCCAAAAGAAATATGAAACATATTTAAGTGACCAGTTTCCAAAGAGGGATTCATGGGTAAAACTCCAGACTGTTACAGAAAGGATGTTTGGGAAAACTGAGTCCAATGGGGTATATTTTGGCAAGGACGGGTATCTTTTAGAGAAATATACAGAAGAAGATATTGATAATAAAATTGCGGATAAAAATATAAAGGTACTTGGCAAATTTGTTAAAGAAGCTTTAAAAGTTTCAGATGTGAAAGTTATGATGGTGCCATCTAAAACGTTTACGCTTGAAAACTACCTGCCAGCTTTTGCAGAAACTTATAACGAAAATATATTTTATAATAATCTGGAAAAGAAACTTCCAGACAACGTACTTATAGATATTTATAGCATTTTAAACCAGCATACAGATGAAAATATATTTTACAGGACAGACCACCACTGGACAACGCAGGGTGCATGGTATGGCTATAGTGCTTATAATAAAGCATGTGGCAAGGATGAAAAATCTGCAGGAGCAAAGAAAAAATTAAAAAGGGTTTCAATGGATTTTCTTGGTACAACATTTTCAAAAGTAAATATGTATTCACAGAAAGATGAAATAAATATTTATGAGCCGGAAAATAAAATGGAAGTTATATATAATATGGGTGAAAAAACAGAAAATACATTTTACCAGACAGATTTTTTAAAGAAAAAGGATAAGTACAGTGTATTTTTTGGTGGAAACCAGGCAGTCCTTGAGATATCAGGTGGCGTTAAAAATAATAAGACACTGTTTATTGTAAAGGATTCTTTTGCCAACTGTATGATTCCATTTCTGGCAGAAGATTATGAGAAAGTGGTTGTAGCAGACATGCGCCACCTGAATATAGGGATGACAAGGCTTTTAGGCAGTTACAGGCCAACAGATGTGCTTGTGCTTTATAATACAATACAGTTTATGCAGGACAGGGAGTTTGCGTTGAAACTGTAATCATAAATAGTAACAGTCCAGCCTGCGCCCATTATTCAAGCCACAGACCGCCTGTATTGCAGGTTATCCGCTGCTAAAGCAGCTTTTGTCTGAGGCTTTATGGGCGTAAGCCCATCGTCTGCATTATGTGTCCATTCATGCAAGAATAATGTCCACATAATATTGACGATGGCTGGACTGTAACAATAAAATAATGTTAAGAGAGGAAGAACTTTAGTAATGGATAATACCAGAATTATTAAAAAGGTTTTATACCTTTTTGTGACTGCAATATTTGCAGGATTTATTTTTGCAGGGAGTGCCTGCCAGGCAAAGCAGGAATTTATTGTGGGCTTTGATGCAGAGTTCCCGCCATATGGATATATGGATGAGAACGGGGATTATACGGGGTTTGATTTGGATTTGGCAGAGGAAGTCTGTAAGCGTAAGGGATGGTCTTTGGTAAAACGTCCTATTAAATGGGATTTTAAGGATTCAGAACTTGATTCTGGTTCAATCTCATGTTTATGGAACGGGTTTACAATGAATGGCAGGGAAGGTGAATATACATGGTCAACGCCATATGTTGATAATTCCCAGGTAGTAATTACTAGCAGCAGTTCAGGGATTAAGGGGCTTAAAGACTTATCTGGAAAAATCATGGCAGTGCAGGCTGATTCATCAGCACTAGCTGCACTGGAAGGGGAAGATGCCACAGATGAAAACAAAGCACTTGCAAAATCATTAAAAGAATTACAACAGGTGGATGACTATAATTCTGCTTTTATGAACCTTGAAAGTGGTATGGTTGATGCAATCGCAATGGATATAGGTGTTGCATCATACCAGCTTTCATCAAAAAGTGATAAATTTATAATGCTTGATGAGAGGCTTGCTACAGAAAAGTATGGCATAGGCTTTAAATCTGGTAACACAGAGCTTAGGGATGAAGTACAGCTTACGCTGTTTGAAATGTTGGAAGATGGCACTTTTGAAAAAATTGCCAGTAAATGGGGACTTCAGGACAGTGTATGTCTAAGCCTTGAAGATACTACATATATAGATGGCAGTAAAGTGCCTGTCCCAGGAGGGGACAGTGCGGACAGCGGGGAAGTTAAACAGGAAGATACAGGCAGCACAGATAACAATAGTGTTATAAAGGCTGATGTGCCAAAGGTTAAAAAACTAAGTATTACACAGATTATAAAACAGCTTTCATCAGGGCTTGCTGCTACAGTTGCCATATTTGTACTTACAATTTTATTTTCAATGCCACTTGGGCTTGTTATTGCGGCTGCAAGGATGTCTAAGTTTAAAGTAATACAATGGATAGCAAAGATATATATTTCCATTATGAGAGGGACTCCTCTTATGTTGCAGCTTATTGTTGTATTTTTTGCACCATTTTACATATTTGAGGTTTCAACACCTTATTCTTACCGTTTTTATGCTGTAATTATTGGATTTTCATTAAATTATGCTGCATATTTTGCTGAAATATACCGTTCAGGAATACAGAGCATTCCACAGGGGCAGAGGGAAGCAGCGCAGATTATGGGGTATAACAGGTCACAGACATTTTTCAGGATAATATTCCCACAGATGGTTAAACGTGTGCTGCCTCCTGTAACTAATGAAGTTATAACACTTGTAAAGGATACATCACTTGCATTTGCACTTTCCTATGCAGAAATGTTCACAAAGGCAAAGCAGATTGCCGCCGCCCAGACATCATTAGTCCCTCTGTTTGTGGCAGGAGTATTTTATTATATATTTAACTTTATTGTTGCCTTTATAATGGAGAGAATTGAGAAGCGTCTTGATTATTACAAATAAATGGAGGTTTTATAATGAATGTCTTAGAAATAAATAATATTAGAAAGAGTTTTGGAAGCAAGGTGGTTCTTGAAGATATAACTTTAAAGGTTGAAAAAGGTGAGGTAGTTTCAATTATAGGACCGTCAGGGTCAGGCAAGTCAACACTTTTAAGGTGTGCAACATTTCTTGAACATATTGATAATGGGGAAATTTCATATATAGGCAAAAAAATTGTGGGTAAAGGTGCCGTATATCCATCAAAGAAGGAGTTACAGCAGGCGTGTGCCAACTTTGGGCTTGTGTTCCAGAATTTTAACCTGTTCCCGCATTTTTCGGTCCTGAAGAATATTTCTGATGCACCAATAGTAATACAGAAAAGGGATAAAGAGGAAGTTTACAAGGAGACAAGGGAACTTCTTAAAAAGGTTGGTATTGAGGATAAGGAAAATGCATATCCGTGTGAACTTTCAGGGGGACAGCAGCAGCGTGTAGCTATTGCAAGGGCGCTTGCACTACATCCACAGATGCTTTATTTTGATGAGCCTACATCAGCACTTGACCCGGAGATTACAGCAGAGATTTTGCGTGTTTTAAAAAGCCTTGCTGCAGAGAAGATGACAATGGTAATAGTAACACACGAAATTGATTTTGCAAGGGCAGTTTCAGACAGGGTTGTATTTATGGATGGTGGTGTAATAATTGAAGAAGGGAAGCCAGAAGATGTAATAGATAATCCAGAAAATGAACGCACAAAAGCATTTTTAAAGAAGTTACATGTGTAACAGGAATACCAATATGTATATTTCTTAGCAAAGGTATGGATTGCCAGAATTAAGGTTAATGGCGCTGTCATTTGGCAATCCATATGAAATGTTTCCATAGGACCGCTACAGGTGGATTAGAATAATGGAAAGGACAATAAATGAAAATAACAATTATACATGGACAGAACCATAAAGGTTCAACTTACCATATTGCAAAAATGCTTTCAGAAAAAACAGGCGGGGATGTTACAGAATTTTTCCTGCCAAGGGATTTTAACTCTTTTTGTACTGGATGTACGGCATGTTTTGAGAAATCAGAAAAGCTGTGCCCGCATTACAGTAGTCTTAAACCACTTACAGAAGCAATAGATAATGCAGATGTAATTATTCTTGCAAGCCCTGTTTATGTATACCATGTAACAGGTGCTATGAAAGTTTTCTTAGACCATTATGGTTACAGGTGGATGGTACACCGTCCCATGGAGAGAATGTTTTCTAAACAGGCAGTATGCATTTCAACTGCTGCTGGCGCAGGGATTAAAAGTACAAATAAGGATATGTCAGACAGCATGTTTTTCTGGGGGATTGGAAAAACGTATAAATATGGTGCAGCAGTCAGGGCGGTTTCATGGGATGGTGTGCCAGATAGAATAAAAAAACGTATTGATAAAAAAACATCTGCCCTGGCTGCTAAAATCAGGAGAAAACATGGGCATGTAAAACCAGCATTTAAAACAAGGGTATTTTTTGGCATAATGCGGATTGCACAGAAAAACGGGTTTAACAAAGCAGATGCAGACTACTGGAGGAAAAAAGGCTGGACAGGAAAGAAACGTCCTTGGAAATAACAAGGGAATAAAAAGTGATATATTTATCTCAAATTTATTGACAGTCTTCTCTATAAGTGATATATTTATCTTATTAAGTGACAAATATATCACATAAGGAGGCAAAATTATGAAGAAGAATAATAAAAAACGTATAATTTTTTTAGGTGTGTTTTGTGTATTATTTGTAATTGTATCTTTCCTGTACACAGCAGTTTTTAATGACTCAAGGTTTATTGCGCCGATGGATATGTCAGAATATGTTTTCAGGTTAAAGGATTTGCCTGTAATTATTTCTGTTGTGCTTTTTACTTTATATATGTTATATATTTTTTTACTATTGATGAAGAAAAGCATTATAAATAAGCGCAATGAAGCAAAAGCACAGTTTACCAGAATAGTAAATCCCAAATTTGGTTACTGTGGGTTTTCCGGTTTGTTTGGCTTTCTCGGATTCTGGACTTACAGCATAGATAAAACAGTTTCTCCATTTGCATTTTTTATATTCTTTGGATTTTTTGGTTTTTTCTACAAGGGAAAAATGTCAAACACTTTTATTGATGAAAGATACAAAGAAAATAAAATAAAAGCACAGGTAAAAGCAGATGAAATAGCATTTTCAATTATTTTTATCGCAATATTATTTCTAGGGCATGGGAATTTAATGGGAAATACAGAATATACATTAATTGCTTTTGTTATTGCCGTAACACTTTCAATAGCACTTAAAATGTTTCTTGGAATGTATCTTCTGTATCATTATGATAATGATTGTATTGATGGGCAATTTGATGAAAGCGGGGAATAAAAGTGCCAGATTTTGAATGCAGATTAAAAAAGTACAGGCAGATGAAAGACCTGACACAAGAACAGCTTGCAGTACAAGCCGGAGTACGCCGGGAAACAATTATGCGTCTGGAAAAGGCACAATATAACCCTTCACTTAAACTAGCAGTTGATATTTCGAGAATAGTAGGCGTGCCTATAGAGGAGATTTTTATTTTTAAATAAAAATACAACACTTACCAGGAAACCGGCAAGTGGGAGTGGGGATAATTTCCAGTTATCTTGGGTTTATTGTAAAACGGACGGTTTTACATGCCAGAACCAGAATATTCCGTACAGGGGTACGCTTCCGCTACGTCAGCCCACGCAACAGTGCATAGTATCCCTATATAAAAAAGAAACTGCCGTTCCTTTTTTATATTTAAAACGGGATACAAACACTGGCGGGGCTAAAGTACCCCTTTTACGGAATAATTACTGGTATCCGGCATGTGCAACCTGTCATTGTAATATTTGTAAATTTGCAATAAAATCCAGGATAATATTACAACTGTAAATTATGTTTTAAAAATTGATTTACTAGTTCCAGCTTATATTCTAAATACAGTATTCAGACTTTAATTGCTTATGTTTCAATAATGCAATATTTTTTAATATTTTAGCTATGCCTGTTTCATAAATATAATCTTGTACAAAAATTGCTGGTTATATTATTATAAAATAACTTTAATTAGAGCAGAACATATATGTACAACTCATAAATGCAAATTATAACTGACTAGGTAATTTTTATATATATTGCTGGTTTATAAAACGGATATGGTATATTTCTGTGTTATCCTGCCGTTTGTCTGAATAACCTTCCACACAACTTAATTTCCAGTTATAATACTGGTTTTGCCAGTAAACAGCAGGTTTAAAGTGTCTGGCTAAATTTATTCCATAACAGGGGCACTTTTAGCTCCGCCGGCGTTTAAATCCCTATGTTGCAAAAAATATAAATTTTTTGCAACATAGGGATTTTATGCGCCGCTGCGTGAGCTAACGTAGTGGGAACGTGCCCTGTAATGGAATAAATTTAGCCAGACACATAAAACCCTGCGTCCGTCTGCCAAAAAAGATAACTGGAAATTATCCCCGCCATTTTATTTTGCTGGTACTGCATTTTCGTATCTCCACTGTCTTGGAGATTTTCCATAAACATTTTTAAATGCACGTGAGAAATGAAGCTGGTTTGGATATCCAACTGCATTTCCTATATAGGCCACTGGCAAGTCTGTCAGCTTTAATAATTCTGCTGCTTTTGTCATACGGTATGAGATTAAAAATTCTTGTGGGGTTTTTCCAATGTTTTCATGGAATATTTTACCAAAGTAGCTTCTGTCCAGTCCGCAGAATTTTGCAATATCTTTTATTGTGATTTCATTCTGGAAGTTCTGTTCTATATATGAAATTGCTTCTTTAATATAAAAATCCCTTAATGTATTTCCTTTTGTTATCTGTGTAGAATTAGAAGAACGGAGCAGTGCGTCAATAAAAAGATAGAGATGCCCTATTAAGTGGAATGGCGAGGCGTCTTTATGGTTTATAATATACAACATTTCATCTTTCATGGCCTGTGCAATATCTTTATATCTTGCCTTGTATACAGGACTGTTTATATTAAGTCCTGCCATTTCAATAGTTTGTTTTACGCGCAGGCCGTCAAATTCAAGCCAGGCATATTCCCAAGGTATCCTGCTGTCTGCTATGTATGTGCATATCTGCTGTGGGAATAGCATAAACCCCTGTCCGCTTTTAATAGAATACTGCACTGTGTCACCATTGGAATTCATTGCCATTAATAAACCTGTACCAGATATGACATAATGGAATAAGAAGTGGTTTCTTGCAGCAGGACCAAAGGAGTGTGAGGGGTCACACTGTTCCCAGCCAAACTGGTATAGTCCCATATCAATAAAGTTTTCACTTGGAAATACTGAAAAAATAACTTCGCTCATTAGAAAAATCCCCTTTGGCAGTTTTGATTATTATTACAAATATACCAAAATGCTATGTGTTTTTCAATATATATTTTAAAAACAGCATTTTGGCATAAAACTGCAATAAACACGCTATTTTAGATAGCATAATGGCATGATACAATTTTATTATCAAAAACGAAAGGAGAAGTCACTATGAAGGGAAGGAGACTCGCAAGATTACTATTTACTGGCTGTATGCTGGCATGTATTATTTCTTTACAGGGGTGCGGTTCTAAAAAAGACAGCTCTGTAACAGAAATTGAAATTTTGCAATATAAGCCAGAAGCTTCCAACTATTTTAAAATGGTTGAGGAAGAATTTAATAAGACACATGACGACATACACCTCACGATTAATTCACCTAATGATGCAGCGGCAATTTTAAGAACAAGATTTATAAGGGAGGATTACCCTGACATTGTTGGTATTGGAGGGGATATAGAGTATTCTTATTATGTGGATGCACAGATACTGGCAGATGTTTCTGGTTATGAAGGTTTAAATAATATTAAGCAGGTTTACAGGGATATTGATGAATCGCTTGAAATTGTGCCAACAGAAGGCACATTTGCTATACCATATATGGCAAATGCAGCAGGTATTCTTTATAACAGGGATTTATTTGAAGAGAACGGATGGAAAATCCCAAATAACTGGAATGAATTTATAACACTTTGCAAAGATATTAAGGCAAAGGGTATGCTGCCATTCTATTTCGGATTTAAAGATACATGGAGCTGTATGGCACCTTGGAATGCAATAGCAGTCGGGCTTACAGAGCCAGATACTGTTAAAAGGGTGAACAGGGGAGAAACTACTTTTACAAAAGAATATGCAGAAACTGCAAAGAAGTATTTAAGCTTACTAGAGTATGGACCTGAGTCACCGTTTGCATACAGTTATAATGATGCATGTACAGCATTTGCAAGAGGGGAATCTGTAATGTACCCTATAGGAAGTTATGCTGTGCCACAGATACTTTCTGTAAACCCTGATTTAAATATTGATTCATTTGTAATGCCTGCAAGTGACAGTTCTGATGGCAACACCCTTAATTCAGGAATTGACCTGCAGTTCTGTGTTACGGAGGCATGTGAGAACAAGGAAGCTGCTTATGAAGTTTTAAATTTCCTTTTTGAAGATGAAAATATACAGAAGTATGCTGATGCGCAGAATGCAATTCCATGCAAAGAAGGGGATTTTAAACTTGCATCAATGCTTGATGGCATGTCAGAGTATATTGAGGCAGGCAAAATGGCGGATTTCCATGACCATTATTATCCAGGTGAAATGTCAGTGGATGCGTTGCTCCAGACATTCCTTATTGAACAGGATGTAAATGGTTTCTTGGAAACATTTGATAAAAACTGGCAGCGTTATAACCGTGATACTATACGTAAAGTCCAGGAATATGAGCAAAATAATAATGAATAGGAGGGATTAAAATGAAAAACGACAAGAAGCGTACTTATCTGCTAATTACTATTCCTATATTAGCATTATTTATTACATTTAATACAATCCCGCTGCTTAGGGGTGTAGTTTATAGTTTTACTAATTTCAGGGGATTTGGAAATTATGAATGGGTTGGTTTTAGGAATTATATTGATTTGTTTTCTGATGCAAGGGTAGGAAGTTCATATATTTTTACTATTAAACTTGCAGTTGTTACAACAATTGTTGTAAATGTGCTTAGTATTCTCCTTGCACTTGCATTAAATAGTAAAATCCGTGCAAAGGGGTTTTTCCGTGGCGCATATTTCCTTCCTAATGTACTTGGGGCACTGGTTGTTGGTTATATTTTTAACTACTTCTTTACATACCTTGTCCCAGCATTAGCTGAAATGGCAGGTATTGGGGCTTTAAAGACAAGTATACTTGCAAGTAAAAATACAGCATGGATAGGCATAGTGGTTGTATGTGCCTGGCAGGCAGTTGCAATGAATACAATTATTTATATATCAGGCTTACAGACTGTTCCAGAAGATGTATATGAGGCTGGTTCACTTGATGGAGCAACAGGCTGGAAGAAGTTCTGGAAACTGACATTCCCGTTAATTGTACCATTTTTCAGTATTAACATGGTACTTTGTGTTAAGAACTTCTTAATGGTATTTGACCAGATTATGGCACTGACTAAGGGTGGTCCTGCACAGAGTACAGAGTCCATTTCATACCTTATATACAATAATGGTATGAAAGGCGGGCAGTTTGGTTTCCAGAGTGCCAATGCCGTAGTGTTCTTTATAGTAATTGTAGCTATTTCTGTAGCACAGATGAAATTTTCTGGTAAGAAGGAGGAGCAGTTATGATGAAACAAAAATTAAATCCAGCCTGGCTTCCAATGGTACTTTTAATCCTTGGGCTGTCAACTATTGCGTTTCCATTATATATGACTATTGTAATTGCTTTTAAGCAGCCTTCTGAAATGTCAAATACAATAAGTGGCATATTGTCATTGCCTAAACACTGGAGTTTTGATAACTTCAGGGAAGCAATGGAAGTTACTGATTTCTGGCATTCACTTGGATACAGCCTTTTAATTACAATTGTTACAGTTGTGCTTTCAATACTGGTACATTCCATGATTGGGTATGTACTTGGAAGAAATAAAAACCACAGTAAATTTTATGGATTTGTATACCTTTTTATTGTAAGTGGTATGTTTGTGCCATTTGCAATACTTATGATGCCTCTTGCAAAGGAAACAGCAGAGCTTGGGCTTACAAACTGGTCTGGTGTAATACTCCTTTATGTAGTATTTTATATGCCAATGAACATAATGCTTTATTCAGGGTATCTTGTAAATATACCTATAGCGCTTGAAGAGGCAGCAAGGGTGGATGGTGCATCTACATGGAGGACATACTGGAAAGTTATATTCCCGCTTATGAAGCCAATGCATGCAACAGTTGCAGTAATAACAGCACTGACAGTATGGAATGACGTAATGACTCCGCTTGTTATTATGGCTGGTTCAGGAGTAAATACACTTCCGCTTGCACAGATGAATTTCCAGTCACAGTTTGGCACTAATTACAACCTTGCATTTGCATCATACTTATTATCATTAATACCAATACTTATATTTTATATAATTTGCCAGAAACAGATTATAAATGGTGTTGTTAATGGCGCAGTAAAATAAATCCAGCAGAAGTTTACAGATTATGAAGCCAGGCTTTTGCAGGAATGGAGGATTATTATGGCAGTTATTTATAACCAGGAAAAAAGGATTTTCAGCTTACAGACAAAAAATACAACTTACCAGATGAAGGCAGACCAGCTTGGCTACTTGCTGCATTTGTACTATGGCAAAAATGTATGCCAGGACATGGAGTATCTGGTTACTTATGCAGACAGGGGATTTTCTGGAAACCCGGCAGAAATGGCAGATAACCGCACATACTCTTTAGACACATTACCACAGGAATACCCAGTCCTAGGGACTGGGGATAACCGCAGTACAGCACTAATAATCCGCAATGCGGATTATAGTGAGTGCTGTGATTTAAGATATGTATCACATGAAATAATAAAAGGCAAATACAATTTAAAAGGGCTCCCCGCTGTATATGCAGATGAGGATAGTGCAGAAACCCTTTCAGTTATACTTGAAGATAAATTAAACGGAGTATGTGTAAAACTTCTTTATGGTGTACTGGAAGATGAGGATATTATTACAAGAAGTGCTATAATTACAAATAATGGCAAAGAACAGTTTGTAATAGAAAAGGCAGCATCTGCATGTCTTGATTTGCTTCCAGGTGATTATGATTTTATACATTTCCATGGCAGGCATACAATGGAGCGCAATATAGAGCGTGTCCCTGTTTCACATACAGAAACCAGGATTGGAAGCCGCAGGGGGGCTTCAAGCCACCAGCATAATCCAGGTGTAATACTGGCAGAACATGGCACAACAGAGGATTATGGGAAATGTTATGGCATGTTATTTGTGTATAGTGGCAATTTCCAGTGTGAAGCAGGCAAAGACCAGTTTGGGCAGGCAAGGGTTATAATGGGGCTGCAGAGTGAACAGTTTTATTATCCGCTGGAAAAAGGGCAGTCACTTGTTGTGCCAGAAACAATTTTATGCTATTCAGAAAACGGGTTCTCAGAGTTATCATTAAAATACCATAACTGTATACGTGACCATATCTGCCGTGGCAAATATAAGAAAGAGTGCCGTTCGGTACTGGTTAACAGCTGGGAGGCTGCTTATTTTGATTTTGATGGTAATACTATAATAAACCTTGCAAAAGAAGCCGCTTCCCTTGGCATAGGGCTGGTTGTTATGGATGATGGCTGGTTTGGCAACAGGGACAGTGACAATTCAGGGCTTGGTGACTGGACTGTAAATGAAAAAAAACTTGGCTGCACGCTTGGTGAATTAGTAGAAAATGTAAATAAACAAAATGTTAAGTTTGGCATATGGCTTGAACCAGAAATGGTTTCAGAAGACAGCAGGCTTTACAGGGAGCACCCGGATTTTGTGCTGCAGATACCCGGAAGGCAGCCATTGCGTTCAAGAAACCAGCTTGTACTTGATTTTTCAAGGGAGGATGTGCGGGAATATATATTTAGACAGATTTGTGCCGTATTAGACCAGGCAAATATTGAATATATAAAATGGGATATGAACCGCAACCTTTCAGAACTTTATTCCAGCCAGAGCTTTCCAGGATGTGTGGCATACAATTATGTGCTTGGCGTATATGATTTTCTGGAAAAACTGCTGGCACGCTACCCGGATATACTGGTAGAAGGCTGTTGTGGCGGTGGTGGAAGGTTTGATGCAGGGATGCTTTATTATACACCACAAATCTGGTGCAGTGATAACACAGATGCCATAGACCGCCTTAAGATACAATATGGCACATCGTTTTTCTATCCGGCGTCTGTATCTGGCTCACATGTATCAGCAGTACCAAACCACCAGACGGGGCGTATTACAAGCCTTAAAACAAGAGGGGTGGCTGCAATGTCAGGTATATTTGGTTATGAACTTGACCTTGCAAAGCTTTCAGAGGAAGAGAAAGAAGAAACCAGGCAGCAGGTAAAAACGTATAAAAAATATGCAGGTTTAATCCAGTCAGGAGATTATTACCGTTTATCAGACCCGTTTAATGATGTATTTACTGCATGGGAAAATATTTCAAAAGACAGGCGCCAGGTGCTGTTAAGTGTTATAATTAATGAAATCCATGGGAATATGCCTGTTTCTTATGTGAAGCTAAAAGGTCTTGATGGAAATGCTGTATATAAGGATGAAGAGAGCGGATTATGTTACCAGGGTGCAGCGCTTATGGAAGCAGGCATGCCTGTTATATGCAGCCTGGGTGAATATAATTCATACCAGGTGGCTTTAACTAAGATTAGCGAAAATTTCCCTGTCCTCTAAAGACAGGGAATAAATTGCCACAGACAATCTTGGCAGCAGTGGATGCATGGGGATACCGGGAGTGGATTGGAATAAATAAAATAAAGAAAGGATAAGGTACAGGCATTTCTGCTTAGTGCCTGGTGCAGAGTATGAACCAGAATTATAAACAAATAAGCCTGGATATGGGAGTATGTGAAAAGTTAAAAAGTATATTCCCATGGCAGCCAGGGGAAGTAACAGGTGTAATTCCACAGGGGGATATGCCAGGAGACCAGGCACAAGGTTTTGGGGACCTTGGGCCAAAAGCGGAGACTGTTTTTAAAGAATTAACCGGGCTGCTACAGGAAATAGTTACTATAAACCCATATGAAAGGGCTGTAGTGTCTGTATGCGGCGGCTCTGGCACTGGCAAAACAGGAATTGCATCACTTTTATCTTATTATCTGGCGCAGAATGGGATTGGCAGCTATACACTTTCGGGTGATAATTATCCTTACCGCATACCAGTTTACAATGATGCAGAACGCCTTATGGTATTCCGCAGGGCGGCGCTTCAGGGAATGGTAGAATCAGGTGAGTATACAAGAGACAGGTTTAAACAGGTGCAGATATGGCAGGAACATGATGTGGATGCAGATATAAGCTATATTGAAAGAAATCCGTGGTTCAGTTTTTATATTGAAGCAGGAAAAGAGGCATTAAGGCAATATCTTGGCACAGACAGGGAGATTGCATTTGATGAAGTTAATTCAATTATAAGTGCTTTTAAAGACGGGGCTTCTTCAATATGGCTTAAGAAAATGGGGCGTACCAGCAGCGAGTGCTGGTATGATGAGGTTAATTTCAGTAATATAAACGTACTAGTAATAGAGTGGACACATGGCAATAGTGATTACCTTAAAGGTATAGACATACCTGTTTTCTTAAACAGTACACCAGAGGAAACACTGGAATACAGGAGAAAGCGTTGCAGGGATGCTGGTGTTGACAGCCCGTTTACAACTATGGTTCTTGGAATTGAACAAGAATTGCTGCACAGCCAGGCACATAAGGCAAAAATTATTCTTTCTAAGGCAGGTGAAATATTGTCATATAAAGAATATATGGAATTAATGGAGAAAGGACAGGAAGGAGGCGGCAAAAATGAGTGACGGGCCAATGCTTAATGCTTATCCTGACAGCATAGGAGGGACTCTTGGTGATATAGTATCTGTTCTTAAGAAACCAGAATTTAAGGATGTGTTTGAGTCATTTTATATACTGCCAAGTATTTACCATTCAGACTTGGACAGGGGATTTTCTGTAATTGATTATGATATAAATGAAAGCATGGCAGACAAGGGGGACTTAGACGGGATAAAAAGTCTTGGAATTAATTTAAAGCTTGATTTTATTTTAAACCATTTATCTGTGCTTTCAGCACAGTTCCAGGATATTATTGAAAACGGGGAAGCTTCACAGTATAAGGACTTTTTTATTAACTGGAATAAATTCTGGGAAGGCTGTGGGGAAATGTCAGGCCAAGGCTATATTATCCCACGTGAAGAATTAATAAAGGATATGTTTTTCCGTAAACCGGGACTTCCAATACTTATGGTAAGGTTTCCAGACGGGACAGAAGTACCATACTGGAATACATTTTACCAGGAGATACAGTATAAACATATTGCTACACAAGAATTAATACAAGAAACAGGCATTGGAACAAGTGATGCAAAACAGCTTGCAGGTTTAATAAACAAACAGCTTGAAGAGGGCGGGAAACCAGGCAGCCTGTCTTTTGGGGAATATGAAGAATACAAAGTAGTAGTAGAAGGAATGCTGGAGAGTGGCAGGAGTTACCTTGGCCAGATGGACTTAAATATAAAATCCCCTCTTGTATGGGAGCATTATAAGGAAACTTTAAAGAAACTCGCAGGGTATGGTGCTAAAATTGTGCGCCTTGATGCTTTTGCATATGCGCCAAAAGAACCAGGCAGCAAGAATTTTTTAAATGAGCCAGGGACATGGGAATTGCTGGAAAAGGTAAAAGAACTTGCAGACCAGTATAATATACAGCTTCTTCCAGAAATCCATGCAAGCTATGGTGAGAAAATATATGAAACACTTGCAGGCAAAGGTTATATGTCATATGATTTCTTCCTTCCAGGACTGGTAATTTATGCGGTAGAACATAAAAATGGTGATGTGCTTGCCAGATGGGCAGCAGAACTATCTAGTAAAAAAATACGTACAGTAAATATGCTTGGATGCCATGATGGCATACCACTTCTGGATTTAAAAGGCTTCCTTCCAGATGCAGATATTGAAGAAATAATAGATATTATTACAAATCGTGGCGGTTATGTTAAAAACTTGCATGGACAGAAGAATATGTACTACCAGGTAAACGCAACTTATTATAGTGCGCTTGGTGAAGATAACCAGAAGATGCTTTTTGCCAGGGCTTTACAGATATTTATGCCAGGGAAGCCGCAAGTGTGGTATCTTGATTTATTTGCAGGAAAAAATGATTATAAAGCTGTAGAAATGGCTGGCCCAGGCGGGCATAAAGAGATAAACCGCACAAATATTACAAAAGAACAGGCAGAAGAAGCACTAAAGCAGGATATTGTAAAAAAACAGCTTGAACTTCTGCATTTCAGGAATACATGCCAGGCATTTGGATTTGATGCAGAACTTGAAATAAAAGGAAATGGAAGCTATCTGGAATTCCAGTGGAGAAAAGGCGGGGCAGAGGCAGTATTAAAAGCAGATTTTGCAACATACCAGTATGAAATAACTTCCAAGTAAAAAATATAGTTAATGTTACAAAAAGTTTTATAACTGGAAATAGTAATGAAAAATGCAAAAACAGCATTTTTCATTACTATTTGTGCCATGCAAAGCACGGCATGGGGATTTTATGAAACGGACATGTGCTTTCAAAAACACTCTTGACAAAAGTATCTAAAAGAGTATACTATACTACAGTTAAATATTTGTTTAAACTGCTGATGTGGATATAAAAACAGAATATGTACTTATAGAGAGCGGGGAGTGCTGGAAACCCGCAGCAACAGTCTGTTAAATGGACCACGGAGGGCATAGCCAAAGGGTTTTGTATAAACCTGAGTATTCTATGACGTTAAGGCATACGTTAGTTGCCAGGGGTATGTTAGTATCCTTAAGAGAGTATGGGAGACCATAAAACAGGGTGGCACCACGGTTAATAATAATCCGTCCCTGGCTATTAAATAATATAATAGCCAGGGGCTTTTTATTTTGTTAATATAACCATGCTTCCTGTTAAAAGATATGCTGGAATTTGTACCTGGGCGCTGTCTGGTACAGATTGTATTCCAGGCTTTAAGAAGCAGCGCAGAAATGAGGTTTGTTATGATTAATGATAAGAAAGTGTTATATAGTGGTATGCAGGCAACAGGAAACCTTACTTTAGGGAATTATCTCGGAGCACTTAAGAACTGGATTACGCTTAATGAAGAATATGAGTGCTTTTTTGGCGTTATGGATTTACACTCCATCACAGTACGCCAGCAGCCGGCTGATTTCAGGAAACGTGCCAGAAATTTGCTTGCACTTTATATTGCTGCGGGACTTGACCCTGTAAAAAACTGTATTTATTACCAGTCACATGTCTCAGCACATGCAGAGCTGGGATGGATTCTTGACTGTTTTACTTATATGGGTGAACTTAACCGTATGACGCAGTTTAAAGACAAGGCGGCTAAGCATTCTGACAATATTAATGCAGGGCTTTATACATACCCTGTACTTATGGCGGCAGATATACTTTTATACCAGTCAGATTATGTGCCAGTTGGAAAGGACCAGCAGCAGCATCTTGAGATAACACGTGATATTGCACAGAGATTTAATTCAATTTATGGAGATGTATTTACAATACCTGAAGGATATTATGGGAAAAGGGGTGCGAAGGTTATGAGCCTGCAGGACCCTTCTAAGAAGATGTCAAAGTCTGATGAGAACCCTAATGGAAGTATTTATCTTATGGATGACCCAGATACAGTTTTGCGTAAATGTAAACGTGCTGTTACAGATTCAGATAGTGAAATACGTTATTCTGAGGATAAGCCAGGGGTAAGCAACCTTATTGAAATTTATTCTGCATGTACAGGCAAATCCATAGAGGAGTCGGAAAAAGAGTTTGATGGTAAAGGATATGGTGAATTTAAACCTGCTGTGGCAGAAGCAGTTAATGCAATTTTAGAGCCTATGCATAAAGAATTTGAACGTATCTTAAAAGATAAGGCGTATCTTGACGGGATTATTAAAGAAAATGATGATAAGGCAAGATATTTTGCTAATAAAACACTCCGCAAAGTACGTAAAAAGATTGGTTTTACAGATATTCCGCATTAACAGAAAGGAGCTGTTCAAATGGCTGGTTCATCTTTTGGAAATATTTTCAAAATGTCGGCATGGGGCGAATCACATGGAAAAGGCGTGGGGGTTGTTGTAGACGGCTGTCCTGCGGGTCTTGCACTTGATGAAGGCCGTATACAGGCATATCTTGACAGGCGCAAGCCCGGGCAGACTAAATATTCTACCCCACGGAAAGAGGAAGATACAGTAGAAATCCTTTCTGGTGTATTTGAGGGGAAGACAACAGGTACACCAATATCAATGGCAGTATATAATAAGACACAGCGCTCTAAAGATTATTCTGCCATTGCAGAGTGTTACAGGCCTGGACACGCTGATTATACATTTGACCAGAAATATGGTTTCAGGGATTACAGGGGCGGCGGGCGCTCTTCAGGACGTGAAACTATTGGCAGGGTCGCAGCAGGTGCAGTTGCAGAAGAAATTCTTAAGGAACTTGGAATTAATTTATATGCATACACCAAATCAATATGTGGCATAACTATAGATGAAAATAATGCATTACGTGAAAATATTATGAAAAGCCCTCTTTTTATGCCAGACCTTGAAGCATCAGACAGGGCGGAAGAAGCACTTTTACAAAGGATGCAGGAGCAGGACTCGGCAGGAGGAGTAGTGGAATGCATTGTGACAGGAATGCCGGCAGGCATAGGTGAACCTGTTTTTGAAAAGCTGGATGCTAATATTGCCAAGGCAGTAATGTCAATTGGTGCAGTTAAAGGCGTTGAAATTGGTGCAGGGTTTGCAGCAGCAGCTTCTTCTGGTTCTGTAAATAATGACAGCTTCTATAATGATAAAAACAGTGGAATCATAAAAAGGACAAATAATGCAGGAGGAATTCTGGGAGGCATAAGCGATGGAAGTGATATTATTGTAAGGGCAGCAATAAAACCAACTCCTTCGATATCAAGCCTGCAGCATACAGTTAACAGGTCAGGTGAAAACATAGATATAGAAATCAGAGGGCGGCATGACCCTGTTATTGTACCAAGGGCAGTTGTAGTAGTTGAAACAATGGTTGCTGCTGTTATTCTTGATATGCTTATGGTGTCAATGACATCAAGGCTGGATTTAATTAAGAAATTCTTTACCCTGTAACATATGGGTAAGAACTGGTTCCTCCTTTACAATGGCTTGTGGCAAAAAAGCTGTTTTATTCATATAATAATACCAGTACAGTATTTTGAAAATTTATAATATATAATATATGGTAATTTGTGTATAAATAGATTGCAGTATACTGTGCCATATGTACTTTTATTTTATTAGAAACTATAGAAAAGAGGCCAGCTATGAGGTATTATCATTATGGAAATAAAACCAGTATGTTTACAGAGGACAGGGAATTAAAAGCATCAGGCAGTGCTTATATGGTAAAAGACAAACCAGGGGAGGCATATGACAGCCGTTTTTCTAGAGACAGTACACTTGTTATAGAAGATGATACTGTTTATGAAATAGATGAAGAATGTTTAAGGTGCAGGAAATAACCTGTATGTTTTTAAGTAAATAAACCGGGCTGGCACTAGCGGGTTTACCGCCAGCGCCAGCCCTTTTAAAGTTGTGGGGCCTTGCCCCGGTAAATTCCCAGATTCTTATACACTAGCTGGAACTGTGCAAAGCCAGGAATTAGCAGCAGAAGCTGTTACCACCGCCACAGCAGCAGAGAAGCAATAAAATCCATATAATTGAACCGCATCCGGATTCGCCGCCGCATCCTCCGCCGAAGCCAAATCCGCTGCCACCGCCACAGCAGCTGCAAAGAAGAAGCAGGATAATTATCCAGCTACATCCGTTTTCACCTGAATTACATCCACCACAATTTGTTGCTGCTAAATCACTCATAAAATCCTCCAATCTGCCGTTCTTGCGGCAGTTAAATTTATTTACAGTTTTATAATATGCGGTACTGCTTGGACAGTTTACTAAAAAATAAAAATAATTTTTAGATTGATATATATTGCATATTCCGTTACAATTAAAGTAACATGCTGCTGGCAGTTATAAAGAGCAGCCATGGAATATGACAAGGTATTAATAAAGATGAATGGAGACAGAGGTTATTTACAATGAATATTAATAAATATGGTTTTATAAAAGCCATTTACAGCATTTTATTATGTATCTGCCTTACAGGGTGTGCCCTGCAGCCTGGAAGTGAAGAGGTGCAAATTCCGGAAAACAGCCCTGGTCTGGAAGATGGACAAGAAGAAAGTACAGGGATGAGTTATGATGAGGCTGTGGAAGCAGCAGCAAAATATATGGAAAATATGACTATTGAAGAAAAAGCGGGACAGCTTTTTATAGTAAACCTTGAACTTCTTGACCAGAGAAATGGTAACTACTATGAATGGAAGAAGTGCACTAAGGCAATGAAAAGAACAATTAATAAATACCATATTGGAGGGGTTATATTATTTTCAAGGAATATAGCTGGCAGGAAGCAGACACATAAGCTTATAAACCGTCTTAATGAAAGCAGCGCTATACCACTTTTTGTAACAGTAGATGAGGAAGGAGGGGATGTTGCCAGAATAGCTAATAATGGGAAGATGGGGACAACAGTGTTTCCCACAATGGAAGAAATAGGAAATACAAAAGATACTTCATATGTGTATGATATGGGGGCAACTATAGGTTCGGAAATAAAGGAACTTGGATTTAATGTTGATTTTGCGCCAGTTGCGGATGTAAAAACTAGTGAACTAAATCTTGAGATAGGCACAAGGTCTTTTGGTGGTGAACCTGGCAAAGTATCAGATTTTGTATCAGCTTTTGTGAAAGGGATACAAGAACAGAATGTAAGTGCCACTCTAAAACATTTTCCGGGACAAGGGTCGTCAAGTGGTGATACACATATAGAAAGCGTAAATATAGACAGCAGCATAACAGGGCTTAGGAAAAATGATTTCGTGCCATTTGAAGCTGGAATAGATGCAGGCGCTGATTTTGTAATGGTATCACATATATCTGTAAGCAAAGTTACAGAAACATCCCAGCCCGCCAGTATGTCAGGTTTGATAATGGATACAATACTGCGTGATGAACTTGGTTTCCAGGGGGTTATTATTACAGATGCAATGGATATGGCATCAATAACAAGCAATTATACATCAGCAGAAGCTGCATATGGGGCAATAAGCGGCGGGGCTGATATAGTGCTTATGCCACTTGACCTTGAAATGGCATATAATGAAGTAGTTAATAAGATAAAATTTGGGAAAATATCTGAAGAAAGGCTTGATGCTTCAGTGTTAAGGATATTGGCAGTCAAATATATGCGTGGCATAATGAAAGTGGAAGGATAATTTTTGGATTTGGATAGATGCCTGACGGACGCTTCCTGTGCCAGAACCAGAATATTCCGCACAGGGGTACGCTTCCGCTACGGTAACCCACGCAACGGCACATAAAGCCCCTGTACCCTGAAAGAAACTTACGTTTCTTCCAGGGCACAGGAACTTAAATGCCGGCGGGGTTAAAGTACCCCTTTTACGGAATATTGCTGGTATCTGGTACGCGGAACCTGTCTTCAGAAAAGTTATAATAAAACCAAATTCCAAAAATTTCCAGTTATAACTATGGGTATTCCAGAAGACAGCAGGTTTCACATGTCCAGGCTGTTATTATTCCATGACAGAAGCACTTTGGCCCCGCCGGCGTTTGAATCTGGTTTTTTCAGATTTTATGCGCCGCTGCGTGGGCCGGTGTAGCGGAAGCGTGCTCTGTCATGGAATAATATCCAGCCTGGACACAGAAACCCTGCGTCCGTTTCCAAACACAGAATAACTGGAAATTTTATGAAACGGACGTGGCCTTTTGGAAAGAACACTTGCGCTTTTTATAGAAATTGATATAATGTATTTGAGTATATATCTGGAGGAAATAATGGATAAAATAGTAAAGTATAGCAATGGACATTATAATGATGTGCCTGGCAATGATACAGGGCTTGGTGAGGAATGTGGCGTATTTGGGATGTATGATTTAGATGGTGCAGACGTAGCACCAGCTATATACTATGGGCTTTTCTCATTACAGCACAGAGGCCAGGAGAGCTGTGGTATTGCAGTAAGCCGTACAGATGGGCCTAAACGCAATTCTTGTGTATGTAAGGGCATGGGGCTTGTCAATGAGGTTATTAATGCAGAAGCACTTGAGAAGATGCACGGTGATATTGGCGTAGGACATGTGCGCTATTCAACTGCTGGTGCAAGCATTGCAGAAAATACACAGCCACTGGTACTTAATTATATAAAAGGAACTCTTATAGTTGCACATAATGGCAATCTGGTTAATGCGGTTGAATTAAGGGACGGGCTTGAAGCGGATGGTGCTATTTTCCAGACAAGTATTGATTCAGAGGTTATAGCATATCTGATTGCGCGTGAAAGGCTTAAATCAGGTACAGCAGAAAATGCAGTAAAGAAAGCTATGGAAAAAATCAAAGGCGCTTATTCACTTGTGGTTGCAAGCCCGCGCAAACTTATAGGTGCAAGAGACCCGTTTGGTTTCAGACCGCTATGTATTGGCAAAAGGGACAATGCATATATACTTGCATCAGAGTCATGTGCTCTTGATACTATAGGTGCAGAGTTTGTCCGTGATGTAGAACCAGGGGAAATCGTGGCAATTACAGCAGATGGTATTAAATCAGACCTGAGCATGGCAGGCGGAAAAACAGCAAGATGTATATTTGAATATATTTATTTCGCAAGGCCAGACAGTTATATAGACGGCGTATGTGTACATGAGTCAAGGCTTGTTGCTGGCAGAATACTTGCACAGACATATCCTGCAGATGCGGATATTGTAGTAGGTGTGCCAGAATCAGGAAATGCTGCTGCAATGGGGTATTCACTTGAATCAGGAATACCTTATGGAACTGCATTTGTAAAGAACAGTTATGTGGGGCGTACATTTATAAAGCCAAAACAGTCAGCACGTGAATCAAGTGTTATGGTTAAGCTTAATGCGCTTAGGGATGTTGTGAATGGCAAAAGGGTGGTTATGATAGATGATTCAATAGTCCGTGGCACTACAAGCGCGCGTATAGTCAAGATGCTAAAAGATGCAGGGGCAAAGGAAGTCCATGTGCGCATAAGCTCACCACCTTTCCTGTACCCTTGTTATTTTGGGACAGATGTGCCTTCAAGCGACCAGCTTCTGGCATATAACCATACTGTTGATGAGATTTGCAAGATAATAGGTGCTGATTCACTTGGTTATCTTGATATAAACCGTCTTGGTGAGCTGGCAGGAGGGAAGCCCGGGTACTGTGATGCATGTTTCTCAGGCAAATACCCTGTAGAGCCGCCTAAAGAGGATATACGCGGGGATTATGAACATTAAACAATTATCTGTGTAATTGCGCTGTAACACAGATTCACTTTATATGTAAATACCAGCAGCGCAGAAATGAGGAAAAAAGATGAGCAACGACAGATATACAAGCCCGCTTTCAGAGCGTTATGCAAGTAAAGAAATGCAATACATTTTTTCACCAGATAAAAAGTTCAGGACATGGAGGAAACTCTGGATTGCACTTGCAGAGGCTGAAAATGAACTTGGCCTTAAGAATGAAAAAGGAGAGCCAGCCATTACAGCGGAACAGATTGAGGAATTAAAGTCACATGCAGAAGATATAAATTATGAAGTTGCAAAGGAACGTGAAAAACTTGTGCGCCATGATGTAATGTCGCATGTATATGCATATGGTGTACAGTGCCCGGGTGCAGCGGGTATTATACATCTTGGTGCTACTTCATGTTATGTAGGTGATAACACAGATATTATAGTTATGTCAGAAGCACTAGGGCTTGTACGTGTAAAGCTTATAAATGTAATAGACAAACTCGCCGCTTTTGCTATGGAATACAAAGACCTTCCAACACTGGCATTTACGCACTTCCAGCCAGCACAGCCTACAACTGCTGGTAAGCGTGCAACCCTCTGGATACAGGAATTTATGATGGATTTGGAAGATTTAGATTATGTAATTTCCACAATAAAGCTTTTAGGCTCTAAAGGCACAACTGGCACACAGGCAAGTTTTATGGAACTGTTTGATGGTGACGAAGAAAAAGTCAAGAAACTTGAAACAATAATTGCGGATAAAATGGGATTTAGCGGATGTTTCCCAGTATCAGGACAGACATATTCACGCAAACTTGATACGCGTGTGTTAAATGTACTTGCGGGAATTGCAGCAAGTGCGCATAAATTTGCATGTGATATACGCCTTTTGCAGCATCTTAAAGAAGTAGAAGAACCATTTGAAAAGAACCAGATAGGCTCTTCCGCAATGGCGTATAAGCGTAATCCTATGAGATGTGAAAGGATTACATCACTTTCAAGATATGTTATGTCAGATGTTACAAATGCAATGTATACATCAGCGTGCCAGTGGTTTGAACGTACTCTTGATGATTCTGCCAATAAGCGTATAAGTATACCAGAAGGTTTCCTTGCAACAGACGGGATACTTGATTTGCTGGCAAATGTAGCAGATGGCCTGGTAGTTTATGACAAAGTTATAGAAAAACACCTTATGGCAGAACTTCCATTTATGGCGACAGAGAATATAATGATGGATGCTGTAAAGGCAGGAGGCAACAGGCAGGAACTCCATGAGGAAATACGCAGGCTTTCTATGGAAGCAGGAGAAAATGTTAAGAAATATGGCAGGGAAAACAACCTTTTACAGCTTATTGCAGAAAGTGATAAATTCCCAGCAGGTGAAGAAGAACTTAAGGGTGCACTGCAGCCTTCAAAGTATACAGGACGTGCTGCATCACAGGTTGAAGAATATATAAACGGATTTGTAAAACCTGTGCTTGATGCTAATAAGGATATTCTTGGAATAAAAGCAGAAATAACAGTATAATAGGTATAAAGAAACTATATAATAGGTATAAGCCCTGTGCCAGTAAAATATAAAGACTGGTATCCAGGCAGATTGGGGGCATTATGGCAAGTAAAAGAATTTTAACAACCAAAGCCAGAGTTAATATGGTGACATCTGAAGATGTTTATACAACGGATAACCAGCTTATTATCCCTAAAGGAACTGTCCTTACAGAAGATATAATAGCAGCATTAAAAGACCACTCAGTATTTGCAATCAGGGTCGATACAGGCGGGGACGGAGTTACTCCTGTACTTATGGATGAACAGGAGCAAGAAACAATGGCAGAGGATATGAATGGTGAAGACCTTGCCATAGAGTCTGGTATATTAGAAATTCCTGAAGATGATGGAATCCCAAATACTAGTGAAACTAAGGAATTCCGGGAATTTGAGAATGCATTTATGGAAAGTGTGGATGACCTTAAAAATGTATTCAACAGTGTTGTAATGAAGAACGAAGAAATTGACACATCTCTTCTGCTTTCAGATGTCAAAGAAGTAGTATCAAAGGGCAGGAACAGTTTCCATATACTTGATATGCTGCAGTGTATGAGGGGATATGATGATGTTACTTATGTGCATTGTATGAATGTTGCATTATTAAGCAACCTTATAGGAAGGACTGTGTATCCTGAAATATCCCACGAAGAACTGGAAGTCCTTACATTATCAGGGCTTTTATGTGATATTGGCAAAATACTTGTACCAGAAGAGGTTATTAATAAAACTGGAAGGCTTACACTTCCTGAGTATAATATTGCAAAGACACATGTATTCCATGGCAACAATATTTTAAAAGGGCTTAATATTGACCCGCGCATTGCAGAAGTTGCCATGCGCCATCATGAAAGGTGCGATGGAAGCGGCTATCCTGGTGGTTTCAGAAGAGACCAGATAGAGGAATTTGCAAGGATTGTAGCTATAGCAGATACATATGATGCAATGACAACTGACAGGCCTTACCGTCCGGCAATCTGCCCATTTGAAGTTATACATATGTTTGAAAGGGAAGGCCTTGTGAAATATGATGTAAAATTCTTACTGCAATTTCTTGAAAAAGCAGCACATGCATATGTAAATACTAAAGTAAAACTTACAACTGGTGAAACAGGCAGGGTTATTATGATTAACAGGAAAGAACTTTCTAAGCCTGTAGTAAAAGTTGGTGACAAATACTATGATTTATCAACGGAAACTTCCATACGCATCCAGAACATAATAATATAATACATGCCATAATGGGTGCAAAGGATTGTTAATATAAGACTTGCCGCATAAAACGGCAGAATGGAGGAATATTATGGTAACAGCTATTGTTGGAGCTAACTGGGGAGATGAAGGCAAGGGTAAGATTACTGACCTGCTTGCAAAGGAGTCGGATATTATTGTCCGTTTCCAGGGTGGAAGCAATGCGGGGCATACGATAATCAATGATTATGGTAAATTTGCTTTACATCTGCTTCCCTCAGGCGTTTTTTATAACCATACAGCCAATGTAATAGGTAATGGCGTAGCATTAAATATCCCATATCTTTTCAACGAAATAGAAGGACTGGAGAAAAGAGGAGTGCCAGCACCTAAGCTGCTTATATCTGACAGGGCCCAGGTGGTTATGCCATACCATATAGCATTTGATGAGTATGAGGAGGAGCGTCTTGGCAAACAGTCATTTGGCTCTACCAAATCAGGTATTGCTCCATTTTATTCAGATAAATATGCTAAAACAGGCATACAGGTTTCAGAACTCTTTCTTGATGATAATACGTTAAAAGAGAAGATTTCAAGAATTTGTACACAGAAAAATATACTGTTAAAGCATCTTTATAACAAACCAGAAATTAATGAAGAAGAACTTCTGGAAACACTGCATAGTTACCGTGATATAGTTGCACCTTATGTATGTGATGTTTCTGCTTTTCTCAGGAAGGCACTTGGAGAAGGAAAGAATATACTGCTTGAAGGACAGCTTGGCTCATTAAAAGACCCTGACCATGGAATATACCCTATGGTTACTTCATCTTCTACACTTGCTGCATATGGCGCAGTTGGTGCAGGAATACCTCCATATGAGATAAAAAGGATTGTTACAGTAGTAAAAGCATATTCAAGTGCAGTTGGCGCAGGTGAGTTCGTAAGTGAAATACTTGATGAAGAAGAGGCAGATAAGTTAAGGAGACATGGCGGTGATGGCGGTGAATATGGCGCAACGACAGGCCGCCCAAGGCGTATGGGGTGGTTTGATGCAGTTGCAACACGCTATGGATGCCAGATGCAGGGTGCTACAGAAGTAGTGCTTACAGTGCTTGACTGTCTTGGCTATCTCAAAGAAATACCTGTATGTACGGGTTATGAAATTAACGGGGAAGTAGTAACAGACTTCCCAGTAACAGCGAAACTTGCCAAGGCAAAACCTGTATATGAGGTACTGCCTGGGTGGGAAACTGACATATGTGGCATAACTGAATATGAAAAACTTCCAGAAAACTGCCGCAGATATGTTGAATTTATTGAGAAACAGATTGGTGTTCCTGTTAAAATGGTATCAAACGGGCCAAAAAGGACAGATATAATATACCGCAAGTAAAATTCCATACCAGGGGCATTGCCTTATGGTACTTATAAAATAACTGCTGCACAGCTTGTAGCAGTTATTTTGCAATACTGTGGAAATACCAGGCAGGAACATGTTAAGTATTTGCGGAGTATTATATCCGTTTTGACAGAATGAGGGTATTATATGAACTATGGCGAACAGCAGATTAGAAGAAAAATCAAAATTCTTGCGTCTCCAAAGAGCAAAATCATAAACAGGGTTAAACTTTATAGTATTGTAAGTTTTATTATTATATTATTTGTTTCACTGCTGGTTGTTGCTTTTTGCGCTGCAGGTGTGCTGCGCGGGCTGGTTGACAGTGCACCTGCCCTGTCAGAAGTGGAACTTATGCCAAGTGGTTATGCGACTACAATTTATGATGCAGATGGAAATGTGACACAGACACTTGTAGGCTCTGATGCAAACAGGATATATGTAGATATAGGGCAGATTCCTGAAGATGTACAGCATGCATTTATAGCAATTGAAGATGCAAGGTTTTATGAACATAAGGGAATAGACTTAAAGGGAATAATCAGGGCTGTGTATACTGGTGTTATAAACCGTGAAGGGCTGGAACAGGGCGCAAGTACCATTACACAGCAGCTCCTTAAAAACCAGGTTTTCGGAGGTGGCAATGAAACGTCATTTTTTGCAAGGTTTACACGTAAAATACAGGAACAGTGCCTTGCAATTGACCTTGAAAACAATATGGATAAAGACCAGATTTTGGAGTATTACCTTAATACAATAAACCTTGGCCAGAATACTTTGGGAGTTGAAGCAGCAAGCAAAAGGTATTTCGATAAATCTGTATCGGAGCTGGATATTTCAGAAGCTGCTGTTATTGCTGGAATTACACAGAACCCTACAGAATACAATCCTATCACTAACCAGGAGAATAATGCTGCAAAACGCAAACTTGTGCTTAAAGCAATGCTGGAACATAACTTTATTTCAGAAGATGAGTATGAGGATGCACTTGGTGATGATGTTTATTCATATATAAAGCAGGTCAATGAAAAAAAATCTTCAGCGAAAATCCTTGTCAATTCTTATTATGTGGATGCAGTTATAGACAGTGTAATAAAAGACCTTAAACAAGAGCTTGGATATACTGAAACACAGGCATATAATGCAGTTTACAGAAGAGGGCTTAAGATATATTCATGCCAGAAAAAGGAACTACAGGATATTTGCGACAGCGTTATAAATAATGACAGCTATTATCCAAAAGGGACAGTAAAATATCTTTCATACGCTTTGTCTGTAAAAAGCCCTGATGGGGAAATATCAAATTATACAGAAAAGGATATACAGTCTTTTTATTCCAGTAATAAGGGCAGGGAAATAAGCCTTTATTTTAAAAAGAAGAAAAGCGCAGACAAATATATAAATGCTTTTAAGAAAAGTATTTTAAATGAAGATAGTGAAATTACCAGCGAAAGCATTAATTTCATTAAGCAGCCACAGGCATCATTTGTACTGCTTGACCAGTATAATGGGCATGTACAGGCAATAACAGGTGGAAGGGGAAGGAAAATTGCAGACAGGACATTTAACAGGGCAGTTTCTTCCAAGAGGCAGCCTGGTTCAACATTTAAAATTCTTTCAACCTACCTGCCGGCACTTGACACATGTGGCATGACGCTTGCCAGTGTTGAGGAGGATGCCCCTTATAAATATCCTGGGACGGATATTACAGTAAGGAACTGGGATGGTTCAGGTTACAGGGGGTTTATTACGCTGCGTGACGCAATTGTCCATTCTAATAACGTAGTAACAGTAAAGACATTTGAAAAGGTGTCACCACAGACAGGATTTGACTATCTTCTAAACTTAGGATTTTCTACACTTGTAGATAAAAAGCAGTCTGAAGATGGAAAAATATACACTGATATACAACTGCCTACGGCACTTGGCGGGCTTACAGATGGTGTTACAAACCTTGAACTTACAGCTGCCTATGCAAGTATAGCAAATGGAGGGACATATATTGAACCTGTTTTTTATACAAAAATAATTGACCATGATGGCAATGTGCTGTTAAAAAATGAACCTGTCTCAAAAAAGGTTATGAAAGAATCTACAGCATGGCTGCTTACAAATGCTATGGAAGATGTAATATCATATGGTACAGGCACAGCAGCAAAGTTTGAAGAAATAGGGACTGCGCAGGCTGGCAAAACAGGAACTACTTCTGATAATACAGACTACTGGTTTGAAGGTTATACGCCATATTATACTGCTGGCATATGGACAGGGTATGATATAAATACACCACAGCCTTCTGGAAATTTCCATAAAAGGATGTGGAAAGATATTATGGAGAAAATCCATAAAAGAATGAAACTGGAAGAAAAGAGCTTTAAAGAACCAGATGGAATTGTTTCATATAATATCTGTACTTCATCAGGGCTGCTTGCCAATACTGGGGCATGTGGTTCTGTGTATAGCAGTTCCCAGGTACGCCCCGAATACTTTGCAGGTGGCACGCAGCCCCATAAAAAATGTAACCTGCATATAAATTCTACAGAGACAGAATTGTTAACAGGTGTACCTTAAGCATGTATAAAACTTGCATGTCCCTGCATCCATATTGTACCCTTAAATCTTCTGCCAGCCATTGGTTCGCCTGCCAGGTCTTTGCTATTAATACAGACATTCATTATAATATCATTGCAGTTTAATAAAAGCTGGTAAATATATTCATTGGTATAAGGGTTCAGAGCTTTATTCCAGTTAATAATTGTGCCAAGTATAGCATAATTGTCTGACTCAGAACCATATGGGATAAAGCTTGTTTCAACAATACTGTATAAATCTTCTGTCCGTATACGCCTGTTGACACGTGCGCTCAGGTCTATATCATCAAGTGTAAGGCTGTCAATAGCCTCCTGGCTGCCAGCCTTTGCTTTAGCTATAAGCTGGCTGCGTATGTGTGTCCGCAGGTTTTTCTTTTCCTGTAAATCACTGTCTTGTGCAATTCCAAGCAGTATACATCCTTCAAGTGACAGGCCTGACAAAGACAGCTTTGCCTTGCAAGGAGTATTTTCAGGACAATTTAAATGTATATAGTCAACCGAGTTCTGCAAATAAAAAATCATTGAAATGCCAAGCCGCAAATCATCACACATGCCAGTAAATGCGCTTGTATCTACCCTTTTGTTGACAACAACATCTTCATTAGAAGTCACAAGTATGCTTTCGCAGTATGGAAAATAATGGTCAAGATAGAAAAAACCTAATTTATCATATTCCCCACGAAGAGTAATGCCCGTATGAGGGGCGAATTCTTTTGTTATTTCAGTATATATACTTTCACCATTATGGCTGGCTTTCTTTGTCAGGTTTGGTTTATCCATAATAACGCCCACCAGTTTGTCTAAATCCTGGCGTGTATTAATATTACTAAAACCAATGGTCCGTAAAAAACGATGCATTGTTACCTCCACTAATAAATATTACCTGGTTTGCGCCATTAAAAGGCACTTTGTATTTCATAATACTACGAGTGGCAGCAGTCCGCAAGTAAAAAATGGATAAATAACACGTCCGTTTCATAAAATTTCCAGTTATACTGTGATTGGAAACGAACGCAGGGTTTCCAGTGCCAGGACTGGTATTATTCCATTCCAGGAAAGCATGTCGCAGACATGGCTTTTGCACGCATTCCGTTACATCAGCCCACGCAACGGCGCATAAAATCTGAAAAAACCAGATTCAAACGCCGGCGGGGCCAAAGTGCTTCTGTCATGGAATAATACCAGCCTGGACATGTGAAACCTGCTGTCTTCTGGCAAAGTGAATAATATAACTGGAAACTGTTAATTTTATTATCCGGGGTTTATTGTAAATTTGAAGTGATATGTTCCACACACCATATGACAGCATTTATTCCATTTGCCGCCATATAAATAATATTGCAGTACCTCCCGTTTATCTGGATAATTCAGCACACAATAAAATTTCCAGTTATAATTCCAGGTCTGACAGAAGACAGCAGGTTCCATATGCCAGGGCGGGTTTATTTCATGACAGGTGCACTTTAACCCCGCCGGCATTTAAGCCCCTGTGTGGGTTACTGTAGCGCAAGTGTGCCCTGGAGTGGAATAAACCCGCCCTGGCACTGGAAACCCTGCGTCAGTTTGCCAGCAAAGGATAACTGGAAATAGTGTGAAAAATGATTCTAAGACAGCAAAAAACGCTGTCTAACAATCATTACAATTTCACACAAGAAAAATGCAAAAACAGCAT
>JAAWKM010000186.1 GCA_022797375.1 Lachnospiraceae bacterium | reverse complement strand
CTAAGTCATGAAACTTGCTTTTGAATTTATATTGCACTATTTCTTTGATTTTTGAAATAAACTCAATAAATTGCACTTCATTTATTTCAATATTAATGATATACTAAAAATAAATTTTATTATTGAGGTATATGAGATGATCCCCTATACTGGAGACTACATTGAACATATTGATAACAACACAGATAATTTTAAATATTACACATTTACCCCACGTCCTCTGATGAATGGGGATATGTACAAAATGGATGATGAACTGTCCGCCTTATTAATTGAAGCTCACCGAAATATTGGATTTTTGGAGGGACTTTTTAAGTATGCCCAAAATAAAGGAGCGTTTGCCGAATTGATGCTATTAAAAGAATGTACATATTCTCGAATGATTGATTATGATACTCCCACTTTTCAAGATATACTTATTAGTCGTGGGAGTGGTAAAAGTGATATTTCATTAATCACTAATCTCGAACTGGCATACAAGAAAGCAATGAATAAGACCATTTCAGCTCCATTTCTAAGTGAACTTTGCAGAATTGCATTATACGGTGATGCAGTTAGTAAGCCAGTTAATATTAGGAACAAGCAGACTTTTTTATTGGGTGTCAGGACAAACCTTTTATCTTACAACCCTACAGCTCCTGACGCAGTTTTACCAGCGCTGGCCGATATTTCTGCTTATCTATATAATGACAAAGATACTGATCCGTTGATTAAGGCTGCATTAGCACATTATCAGTTTGAGATGATACATCCGTTTGAGAGATATAATGGGATTGTAGGACGAATCATTGTTTCAATGATATTCTTCAATAACGTTAGAGAATCAAAGCCGATAATATGTCTGTCTGAGTATTTGTATCACAATAAGAATGAATACTTCGACTTGCTTCAATCCACTCAATACAGTGGTGGTTATATTCGGTGGATTAAATTTTATGTAAATGCTATAAGTGAAACTGCAAAACGGTCAGCCCAGTTGCTAATACGGTATGAAGATATTGTGGCAAAAGATATAAAACAATTAGAAAATATACAATTGCTACCTAAAAGTGTTTGGCTTGTATATGATTATCTTAGACTCTTTCCTGTGACTAGCATTTCCTGTGCCGCCGCACAGTTAGGAAGTTCCTTCAATTCGATCGCAAATGCCCTGCACTTGTTGAGAGAGAATGGCATCATCACTCAGAAAAACGAAAACAGGAGGAATCGTATTTGGGAGTATACTTCACTTGTAAATTTTTTGGTACAAGAGTAATATTCATTTTAAGAAAATACTTTGTTCGGAGGAAGTTATGTATATAAATAAAATTCATATTCAAAATTATAGGAATTTTTCTGATTTCACAATGGAATTTCATAAAGGTTTAAACGTTATTATAGGAGCAAATAATTCTGGAAAGACAGGGCTTCTTTATGCTATTAATCTTTTAAATTCTCCTTCTGATATTTCAGTTAATGATTTTAATAAGAATAATCTTTTGAAATATTCCAAATTGTACTTGGAAACTGCGCCAAGTATTACGATCGAATACAGTATTTGCCACAGGATTCGTGAAGACGATACTGATGACGAGAGCATTATAAAATTGCTGCCATTTTTAGGAATAAAGGAGTTTGCTGAGAACAGACAGGAACATGACGGAGTTGTCGAATATAATATTGCTGCACGTATAAGAGCTGTTTACTCTCTGGATACCAAATTTTTAGAAGAATATAAAAAAGCTGTTGCAAATGAAGTGAATAACTTTGAGGATTATTTATTAGTGCTAAAACGCTTTGTAGAAAAACATTATTCATGGAATTACACAAATGGAATCAGTGATACAAGGGCTGAACAGAAAGCTGTAACAGACATTTTTGACATTCGGTTTATTGGGGCAGAACGTACAAGTGAAGAGGTAAGAAAAGAGACAAAGCGAGAAATTATTTCTTTTACGAAGGATGGGGATAATGCATCTGACTTTGACAAATTTAAGCGCGATATATCTGAAGACATAGAAAAATTATTGTCTCCATCTATTACCAAACTGGCCACTTTATTTGAGAATGAAAAGAATGCGATTGGCCTTGCAAAAGGCAATGTATCAATTGCATCAACGGTCCATGCAAATTTTTCCTTAGCCGATACATATACCACAGAAATAAAAGATACAAAAAGCGGATATACGCTACCTCTGCAAAATAATGGTCTTGGTTATAATAATTTGATTAATATTTACATGCTTATCAAATTAACGGAAATACGACCCGGGAAAGACTTTCGCATCCTTTGTTTGGAGGAACCCGAAGCACATCTCCATCCGGCGATGCAGTATAAGCTATTTAAATATCTAAGAGATTTAGATGATATTAACGGCTTAAATCAACAGATTTTTGTTACAACACATTCAAGTAATATTTCTGCCGTTGCAGGCATAGATAACATGTTTATGCTTGCTTATAACCGTGAAGGAAATGACTCGGATTGTACTCAGCAAAGTTTGATGGAACAGTTTGCGGGTAAAGATGGGACAACAATTAAAGCTGAGGCAAAAGCTCATCTCACAAAATTCCTTGATGTTACACGGTCAGATATGTTATTTTCTGATAAAGTCATTCTGGTAGAGGGCATTGCGGAGAAACTTTTAGTGCCATTGTTTATGGAAATATGCGGTTGTTCCTATGAAGATGAACATATTTCAATTGTTGAAATTGGCGGAAAACACTTCAAATACTTTGTAGAGCTTTTTAATAACAATGCAGTTAAGAAAAAAGTACTATGCATTACCGACAAAGATTTCAAATGGATAGACTTTGATGGAGATGGTAAGCTGAGAAGCTATTCTGAATACGAAAGCGATGAACCAACACATATTACCGACTTAAAACAGAGATTCTCTATTGAAAATTTTCATATCTGTACACAGTCTATAGGTGGAAGAACATTTGAAGACGAATTTTTCCTCACAAATATGGCGGATAAAAATGTCGCTATAGCAGTATTTAAGAGGGCAATTAGCAACACAATAAATGATTTTTTTGATAAGTATAGTTTCGATCTAACCGCTTGGGAGGCACATATTGATGAGGTAGATGGACGCTCACATAAAACTGTCAAGAAATTTCTTGATGCATATAAATCCAGAGTAGACGATTCTCCAGAACGAACTTCTGATTATGAAAAATTGATATTTGCAGAAATATTTCTACATTATGCAAAGGATAAGAAAGGTGACGTGGCCTTGGGAACATTAACGGACAAGGCACTTATGAACCAGGATGGTTCATCAAAGTTAATAGTTCCATACTATATTCAGGAGGGGTTGACATGGCTATTGAAATGACATCTGGAAACATTTTCACGCCTGAACAATTGGAAAAACATGTTAAAGTATATGCGGGTCCAGGTGCAGGTAAAACGCATTTTCTAGTTGAGAATGTAAAAAATATTATTACAACGAATGCTTTGATAACACGAAGCCAAATGCGAAAAATTCTATGTGTTACCTATACAAATGCAGCAGTTGATGAAATTAAACGACGCCTCGATAAGTTTACGGAGCATGTTGAAGTGCATACTATCCATGGCTTCATTATTGAACATATAATTCAGCCATTTCAGCAAGAGCTTAGAGACATCATGGAATCTGATTTTGGGATAGGGGTAGGCAGCAAAGGAAAAATATCATCTCAGGTTGAAGGATTAGGGATTCTACATGGTATTGACAAAAATGAAATTTATGAGTTTATTCGTAAAATGAATCCGTCAGAATTTTCAGATGATGAGTTTGGATATAGCAAAAAAGCAATGGGAGAAGTTGAAGTTGATAATGACGCGTTTGTTTCTTCAATTATAGAGAGAAAACCTCCTTGTATGGGACTTAAATCACCTTCAAAAATTGACGAGCGACATGTTGTACCAATTAAAAAATATATATGGTCAATTGTAAGAAAGTTGACACATAATGAGATTCTTTATTTTGGATATAGAATTCTTGAAAGTAACCCTACAGCATTATATGCTATACGAGTAAAATTCCCTTTTATATTTGTTGATGAGTTTCAAGATACAAATCCGCTCCAGACTTTACTTATAAAATTGATTGGCCAAAAATCCACTATTGTTGGAGTGGTAGGAGATATTGCACAGTCAATCTATAGTTTTCAGGGAGCACAGCCAACCGATTTCAAAAATTTTACTATTAATGGTAGTCGAGAATTAAAAGAGTATGTCATAAATGGAAACAGACGTTCCACTGAAAATATTGTAAACTTCTGTAATTATTTGAGGCAATCAGATAGCGATGTTGTACAAGTTAGTATTCGCCCATATGATACAGAAGCAGATAGAGAGTGCGTGGAATCAAAGAAAATTCATTTTCTTATGGGAAATTCAGCGGTAATTTATAATATTATCAAAAATATCCTTAACAATGACGGTGTAGTGCTTACACGAACATGGGCTGCAGCTTTCGACTACATACAAGGAGTGGATGGGACACAGGCTAAACTATTGAAAAGTATTTATAATTCTTATTATAATTCCCCAATTCAACTTAGAGATGAAATTGCGGAACATAATAATGTTGCATGGGTTAGGGCGTTTCGTTTTATTTTTAACTTATGGGAAAGTTACCTTAATGGTTCATTTATAGATCTTATTCAAGCGTTAAAACTGTACGCAACAAATGATGTACGAAAGATTACGCCAAAGTCAATATTTCAAATTAGAAGAATTTCAGATAATGTTTTTAGCGAAGTTAATGATTATAGTTATACTTGTGAAATCATCAAAAAATTCAATACAGAAGTTGTGAAACCAGAATTTACTGTTTTAAGAGAAACGCTTCTTAAATGTGATTTTACTATACCATTATTTGATGAGCTTGACAGTGAGAAGCTAACAACTGCTGTAGCTGGTCTTTCTTGGGGTACATCTTATAAATTATTTACAGAAGTTTTTTCTGAAAACAGTAAGTATATGACTGTTCATCAGGCAAAGGGACTTGAGTGGGATACAGTTATAATAAGCGTTACTCCGAATAAATTTGATAAGATTAAACTATCGGATCTTTATTCCAAACCACAATTAATGAAAGAGAATCCTGCAGATGAATTTACAAGGATGTATTATGTCGCATGCAGCCGGACTAAAGAAGATTTGTACATTCATATATCAGATGAGCATTTAATTCCTGAAATTCAAGCATCGATAAATGCTTATATAGAAAAAAGCAAAACAACCATTGCTTATGAATTCATACAATAAATATCTAATATTTGGAGGGCACAATGGCACAATCAAATATTATTATGTACACTACAGAAGATGGAGTCACAAAAATAGAAGTAACATTTGATCATGATACGGTTTGGCTCTCCATAGATCAAATGGCTGAATTATTTCAACGGGATAAAAGCGTAATTGGAAAGCATGTGAGAAATATTTTTAAAGAGGGAGAATTGGTAAAAGAGGCAGTTTGGGCAAAATTTGCCTACACTGCCTCTGACGGCAAGACTTATCAGGTAGATTTTTATAATTTAGATGTTATTATTTCTGTCGGTTATCGGGTAAAATCTCTTAGGGGAACACAGTTTAGAATATGGGCTACTTCTATTTTAAAAGAATATATGAAAAAAGGGTTCGCATTAGATGATGATCGTCTTAAGAATCTTGGTGGCGGAAACTATTTTGACGAATTATTGGCTCGTATCCGTGATATTCGTTCTTCTGAAAAAGTATTTTGGAGAAAAGTATTGGAAATATATGCAACCAGCATTGATTACGATCCGAATGCAGAGAGTTCAATTATTTTTTTTAAGCAGGTACAAAATAAAATGCATTGGGCGGCTCATAAGCACATAGCGGCAGAAGTAATCTATCAACGAGCAGATGCGGATAAAGACAATATGGGATTAACATCATGGGCTGGAAGAGAGATTAAACGTTCTGATGTAGAGATCGCAAAAAATTATTTAAACAAAAAAGAAATTGATGCGTTAAATAAAATTGTTACGGCATATTTAGATATTGCGGAAGTTCATGCCCTGAATCAAGAACCGATGTATATGAAAGACTGGCTGGAAACAATTGATGATTATCTGAAAATGACAAGAAGGGATATTTTAACTACAAAAGGAAGGATTACCCATAAGCAGGCTGTTGAAAAGGCACATGGAGAATACGAGAAATATCGGAAAAAGCAGGAGAATATCCTTTCTCCGGTGGAATGCCATTTTCTTGAAAGTATAGAGGAATTACAGGAGTTGGAAGGTAAAAAATAATTTTTTTGTCGTGGGCTTGACATACGGGTGACGTAAATCATGCAGACGTATTCTCTTTACGCCTGACAGTTCCACTCCACGGAGCATTTCATGTTCCAGATAGGATTTTGTCACCATAAAAAGCCTGTCGGTTTTCATCATGCCATATAAGCGGCTGGTATAGTCTTTCATCTCTTCAACCAGAAAATCCGGAAGTGTGATAATTCGTTTACTTTTTTCTGTCTTAGGCTCTGTCACTGTAGTGGTCAAGCTTTTTTGTAACACTTGTGGCTCATAAGTGATTCGATTGTTGCATGGAGGTTATTGATGCCTCCAGCCTTTGTCAACGGTGCTTCGCACTGCTGCGCGG
>JAAWKM010000185.1 GCA_022797375.1 Lachnospiraceae bacterium | reverse complement strand
TAATGAAAAATGCTGTTTTTGCATTTTTCTTGTGTGAAATTGTAATGATTGTTAGACAGCGTTTTTTGCTGTCTTAGAATCATTTTTCACACTATTTCCTGTTATTCTGTGATGGCAGACGGACGCAGGTTTCCAGCACAGGTATTGTCCATGTTACTGCCTTAATTCTTTCCATTTAAAAATAATAATACCCGCCGCCATTAATACAACACCTGCAAGTTTTGTCCAATGGAACGGGCTTTTCTCCACACCAAACATTCCAAAAAGTTCAATCAGGTATGCTGAAATTATCTGGGCAGATATTATAAAAAGAACCGCCTGTGCAGGACCAAGTGCATTCATGCCAAAAATTACTGTATATGTTATAAATGCACCTATTATACCTCCTGATAAAATATAGACAGGCTTTGTTGATATAACTGCCCCAAAACTGCTTTCCCTGCCTGTTATAAACCATGCTGCCATACATACTGCAAATGCTGTAACATGTACAAATGCCGCAGCAATCCATACACCAGTCTGTTTTGTTACCTCTGAATTAAAAACACCTTGTATACTCATTAAAATACCAGATATTACCGAAACCAGCATTCCCCACATAACCAGACCTCTTTTCTGTAATAATTATATCATATACTACAGAATATTTCCAAAACAGGTCTAATTATTCAATTCTTTACAAATATTACATGTATTATTAAAAATCCCGTCAAGTATATTATACATTGTATCAATATGTTCTTTTTCTATTATTAAAGGAGGGACAAATCTTATTATATTACTTCCTGCTGATATTAAAATTAATTTATTTTCTAGTGCTTCTTTAACAATATTGCCTGCAGGGATAGAAAGTTCCATTCCAAGCATAAGGCCTGTTCCACGTATATCTTTTATAATTGTATTATATTTATCCTTAAGTGCTTTAAGTTTTTCCTTAAGGTAAGGTGCAATTTCATTAACATGCTGTACTATTCCTTTTTCATGGAATATTTCAAAAACTTTGCAAACAGCCGCTGTTGCAAGCGGGTTTCCGCCATAAGTAGTGCCGTGGTCACCTGGGCACATTGCGTCTGCCACCCTGCTTTCTGCAGCAAATGCCCCTACAGGCACGCCGCAGCCAAGTGCTTTTGCCATTGTAAGGATATCTGGTTTTATGCCATAGTGCTGGTATGCAAACATCTTTCCAGTACGCCCCATTCCACACTGTATTTCATCTAATATTAATAAAATATCATTTTCGTCGCAAAGCTTCCTTATGCCTGTTATAAATTCTTCTGATGCAGGATAAATTCCGCCTTCCCCCTGCAGGGTTTCCATTATTATTGCACATGTATCCTGGTTTATAAGTGATTTAATGCTTTCCAGGTTATTATATTCCGCAAATGATACCCCGCCTATTAATGGCTCAAAAGGTTCCCTGTAATGTTTAGTGCCTGTAACAGAAAGTGCACCCATGCTCCTTCCGTGGAAGGAGTGTTCCATTGCTATTATGCTGCCTTTGCTGTCTTTATTCTTTAAATATGCATATTTTCTTGCTAATTTTATAGCTCCTTCTATTGCCTCTGTACCACTATTTGTAAAAAATACTTTGTCAAGCCCTGATGCTTCTGTAATATAACCTGCTGCTTTAACTGAAGGTTCATTAAAATAAAGGTTTGAAGTGTGTATAATCTTATCTATCTGTTCCTTAAGTGCCTGTTTATACTCTTCATTACTGTAGCCAAGTGCGCAGACAGCAATGCCTGCACCCATATCAAGGTATTTATTGCCCTGGCTGTCATAAATATAAACATCCTCACCTTTTGTAAATACAAGGTTTCTGTTATATACATGTATAAAATGTTTTGAAATTTCTTCTATATCCATAACAATCCTCCGTATATCTAATGTTCATTAAAATAGCGTCCGCTGTCATCACCTATTATAGCTGTACCAATACCCTTCTTTGTAAAGAATTCCAGAAGCAGGCAGTGCTCCCTTCTGCCATCAAGGATATGCACTCTGTTTACACCCGAATTAACAGCATTTATGCAGTTAGTAACTTTAGGAAGCATTCCACCGCTTATAATGCCATCTTCAATAAGTTTGCCAGCTTCTTTAAGGTCCAGTACAGATATAAGTGAGCTTTTGTCACTGGGGTTAATATATACACCCTCAACATCTGTAAGGAATGCAAGTTTTTCAGCATATATTGCGCCTGCTATTGCACAAGCAGCATCATCAGCATTAATATTATAAGTATCACCATTATCATCCATGCCGATAGGTGCAATAACTGGTATAAAGTCATTTTCAATAAGTGTATCAATAATTTCTGTATTTACTGACTGGATATCACCTACATAACCAATATCCTTTCCGTCTGGCATCTTCTTTACTGCCTTTAACATGCCACCGTCCTTGCCACATATGCCAACAGCTTTTACACCAAGTTTTTCTACCATCTGCACAAGGTTCTTATTAACACGGTTAAGCACCATTTCCGCAATTTCCATTGTGTCCTTATCTGTTACACGCAGCCCGTTTTCAAAGTCTGTTTCTTTGCCTGTCTTATCAAGCCACCTGCTTATCTCCTTGCCACCGCCATGTACGATAACAGGTTTCATTCCAACAAGTTTTAATAATGCCACATCTTTAATTACGCTTTCTTCAAGGTTCTTATCAAGCATCGCACTTCCGCCATATTTCACAACAACCTTTTTATTATTAAAATCACGTATATATGGAAGGGCTTCTATAAGTGTTTCTGCCTTTTCTGTAATTATATCAAAATATTCTTTCTTTTCTTCCGCATTCATAACTTTTCCCCGTCTTTCTTTATTATTTATATTACCTGCCACATACAAAGTAATAACAGCAGGTTTACAGCCCTGGATATACATCAGGGAAACATTGGTATTGCTTTAAGCCCTGTATTCTCTTCAAAGCCAAACATTATATTCATATTCTGGACTGCCTGTCCTGCCGCACCCTTTACAACATTATCAATAGCCCCCATCATAATAATACGCCCCGTGCGCTCATCTATTTTAAAGTTTACATCAACAAAATTGCTTCCTTCTGTCCACCTTGTTTCTGGGAATACATTTTCATCAAGTACACGTACAAAATATTCATTACCATAATATTTATCATATACTGCCTTAACTTCATTATATGAAAGTTTTGCAGCCAGTTTTGCATATGATGTTGCAAGTATTCCCCTGTTCATAGGCACAAGGTGCGGGGTGAAATTAATAATAACATCCTTCCCTGCCGCATAAGAAAGCTGGTCTTCAATTTCTGGTGTATGCCTGTGTACTGCAACGCCATAAGGTTTAATACTCTCATTCACTTCACAATACAGGTTTGCTGTTTTTGCCCCGCGTCCTGCCCCAGATGCCCCAGACTTTGCATCAACTATAACAGTATCCATATCAATAAGGCCTTCCTTAGCCAGAGGGTAAATTGAAAGGACTGTACATGTAGGAAAACAGCCAGGGTTTGCAATAAGCCTTGCATTCTTTATATCTTCCCTGTTTACTTCACAAAGCCCATATACAGCTTCTTTTATAAAACCAGGGCTCTGGTGTTTAATGCCATACCACTCCTCATACTTTGCCACATCTTTAATCCTGAAATCAGCACTAAGGTCAATTACCTTTGTCATGCTTAATATCTCTTCACTAACAAGTGAGCTGCAAAGCCCCTGTGGTGTTGCTGTAAAAATAACATCTGCCTGCCTTGCAAGTTCTTCTATGTCCTCACCCATACATGTACTGTCTGTAATCTGGAACATATTTCCAAATATACTGCTATATTTCTTATCTATATATGACCTTGAACCATACCACACAATCTCCACTTCTGGATGCTGTAAAAGTATACGCACAAGTTCCTGTCCCGCATAACCTGTAGAACCTATAATTCCCGCTTTAACCATTAATTACACCATGCCTTTCATATGCTTATTTAACCTGCCAGGCAGCCTGCCTGGATGCCTGTAACGCAATGCCTATTATACAGCTAAATTTATATTTATGCAATAGACTTTTTATATTTATCTAAAAATATGCATTATTTTTGTATAAAATTACAAAAAGATGTATATTTATTCATTAATATGTATATACAGCCAAATAATATCTACATATATGGGACTAATCTCCTGTTATAATGCACTGGTATATAGTGTAAATATACGTTACTATTCACAGTCAATTAAATCCGGGAATTTTTGACACGTTTTTTTGTCAAAAATATGAGTTTTACAGTGCCATTTTGCACGTTTTTTGTGCAAAATGTGTACATGACCAGTGCTGAAAGCACTGCTGGTTACTATGAACAGCGTAGCTGTGAATAGTAACAAATATACATATAATTTAATATATGTTAAAGTTTAGACGTAAATTTTTTATTTTATTATTTTTATTTGTCACAAATACATTTCCAGAATGGTTATATATAGTGTAAGCACAATACATAAGGCTCTGGTGCCAGCAGAACATAAAGGGAGGTGCAACAATGCAAAGTAAAAAGGCATCCGTAAGGTTTATTGAAAAATGCTATGAATTATATGAACAGAAAATGTACCATGTGGCATACAGTGTGCTGCATGATGAAGGGCTTGCAGAAGATGCAGTACAGGAAGCTTTTATTAAGCTGATGAAACGTAATGTATATTTTGCAGAACCAGATTCAAATGACTGTAAAAGGTATATAATTACAGTTATTAAAAATTCTTCTATAAATATTTATAACAAGAAGAAAAAAGAACAGGAAATCATATATTTTCCGGGAAATGATACAGATTTTAATAATATTTCCTGTGATGATAACGTGGAAAATAAAGTTGATATCGAGGAACTGGTTTCTGTACTGCCAGAAAAATATTATTCAGTAGTCAACTGCCTTACTGTAAAGAATTTATCAGTAAAAGAAACTGCAAGTGAACTTGGAATTACTGAGGCAAATGTAAGGAAAAGATTTGAACGGGCTAAGTTAATGCTGGAAACTATAATGAAAGGAAGTAATGGATATGAAGAAAAAGGACAATTACGTAAATCAGGAGTTATTTGATATTTCTATTGAAGATTTTGATGCATTAGATGGTGTACATGAGTTTTCAGACAAGTATAAAAATAATAAAGAGAAACTTCTTAAAGAGTACCACAAAAGTGTTTATAAACATCCAGTAAAGAAATATAAGAAAGCTGCTGTTGCCGCTGCTGTTTTGTTAATTGTATCTGCACCAGTTATAACTAATGCTGCAACAGGCGGGGAATTTTTTAACAGGATATGGGGGAGTGAAGGCAAGGCTGGATACAGTGAACCATATAGTGAATATGTACATGATGATGAAAAGGGCACATCATATAAAATAACATACCCTAAGTCAGAATATGAAGATATTGCCCCAGGGAAAGCAGAAGAATTAATTGGCAGCAACATATCTTACAATCCAGTTGATGTAAAAATTGGCGGTACAAAACTATCTGTAATGTCATTTGTACATGATGGCAATGCTGCTGTTGCAGAATTTACACTTGAGAAAAAAGGCGGAGTGGATGCACTTGATTATAATAAATCCTATAACAGAAGCAAAGGAGCAGATTTTTCTGGCAAGGCAGACTTTTATTTTAATTTTGATGAATATGGCGGAAAAATATTTGTAGATATTGATAAATCTTCAAAAGACAAGCTTTATTGTTATTATTATATGACATGCCAGTACCAGGATAATACAGACAGTGTTAATCTTAATATAGAAAAATATCCTTGTACAAGGGATGAACTTTATGCGGCGGATGATGTTAAATATAAAGAATATATGGAGCAAAGTGAAAAAAATGTTATCTCTGTTCCTGTAAAAAGCAAGGCAAATAAAACAGTATTTAGCAGTAAGAAGAACGGGACTGCAGAAGTTTCCCCGCTTTCAATTAAAATTGACATGAAAAAGGGGCTTGGGCTTTCAAAAGAAGAAGCATATGACCCATATAATGCATATTATGTTTCAATAAACTATAAAAACGGGAAAAAATATATTGTACATGAGCATGAAATGGATGGCATACACCAGTGTAACACTGAAATAGACAATGCAAGTTATGCATGTGGTGATACAGATGATAACCTTACATTTGTATTTAACCGTTTGGTAGATACTGGTAATATAAAATCAGTTACAGTAAATGAAACTGAATATACTTTAAAACAATAGAACATTTTAATATATTGTAAAAACCTGTTATCTGTTATAAAAACCTGTGGCATGGAAACTATATATTTTAACCTCTTAATAACACGTCCATTTCATAAAATTTCTGGTTATCTTGAGTTTGTTTAAAAATGGACGCAGGTTTTTCATATCCAGGCTAAATATTATTCCATTCCAGGGCACGTTCCCACTACGTTGGCATACGCAGCGGTGCATAAAATCCCAAAGTACGGGATTCAAGCGCCGGCGATGCCAAAGTGCACCTGTTATGGAATAATATTTAGCCTGGACACGTGAAACCTGCTGTCTTCTGGCAAACTTAAAATTATAACTGGAAATAGTGTGAAAAATGATTCTAAGACAGCAAAAAACGCTGTCTGGCAATCATTACAATTTCACACAAGAAAAATGCAAAAACAGCATTTTTCATTACTATTTGTGCCGTGCAAAGCACGGCATGGGGATTTTTATGAAACGGAC
>JAAWKM010000184.1 GCA_022797375.1 Lachnospiraceae bacterium | reverse complement strand
ATCCCAAAGTACGGGATTCAAACGCCGGCGATGCCAAAGTGCACCTGTCATGGAATAATGTTTAGCCTGGACATGTGAAACCTGCTGTCTTCTGGCAAAACCGGTAATATACCCAGCCATCTTATTATTCTGGTTTTTATTGTAAATTTACAGTGGCAGGTTCCACATACCACACAACCGCATTTATTATTATATAAATAATACCCCAGTATCTCCCGTTTGTCTAAATAATTTAACACACAATAAAATTTCCAGTTATAATTCTGTGTCTGCCAGAAGGCAGCAGGTTTCACATGTCCAGGCTGGTATTTTCCATGACAGAAGCACTTTAGCCCCGCCGGCGCTTGAATCTGGTTTTTCCAGATTCTATGCGCCGCTGCGTGGGCTGACGTAGCGGAAGCGTGCTCTGTCATGGAATAATACCAGCCTGGGCACAGAAACCCTGCGTCCGTCTGCCAGCACACGATAACTGGAATTTTTATGAACCGGATGTGGCCATATTATTAACTAATGTTTACTTTTATAACTAGTTTTGCTATAATTATATAAAACAGTCCAGTAATTAGTGCATATGGAGATAGGGATATGGATAAATATACTGTGCTTTTAGCAGATGACGAGGAAGAAGTAATACAGATTATTATTAAAAAAATTGACTGGGACGGGCTTGGTTTTTCTGTAATTGGATATGCTAATAATGGTGTTAAAGCCTTAGAAATGGTGGAGGAGTTCCAGCCAGATGTGGTTATGACTGATATCAGGATGCCATATATGGATGGTATAGAACTGGCTGGCCATATTAAGGCAGATTTTCCGGCAACCAGGATATTATTTTTTACTGGTTTTGATGAATTTGAGTATGCGAAAGAGGCAGTGCACCTGGAGGTGGAAGAGTATGTCCTTAAGCCAGTGAATTCCATAGAACTGTCAGGGGTATTTTCGCAGCTTAAGGCTAAACTTGATAAAGAAATAAGTGAGAAACGTAATGTGGAAATATTACAGAAATACTATATGGAATCATTGCCTTTATTACAGGCAGAGTTTTATGCTTCATTAATTGAAGGACGTATAGAAGAATGTGAAGTCCAAAAGTATCTGGATGATTACCAGCTTTCTTTACCAGGACCTCTTTTCTGCTGCCTTGTTATCCATACTTCATCAGAACAAGTGCCAGGGAATATTAATCCGGTTTTGTTATCTGCATCAGTACAGAAACAGGTAAATGAGCGGCTGGCAGAAAAATGGAATGCAAAGAGTTTTTCTTATCTTGGAAATACAATTTTAATAGCACAGCTTAAAAGTGAGAGTGAACTTCCAGAACTTACAGATGAATGTGACAGGTTCTGTAAATATGCACGCCGTATTATTGGTGCGGTTGTTACTATTGGAATTGGAAAGGTATGCAATAAACTGGATGGAATGCAGCAGTCATATAAAAGTGCAAGGGAAGCAGTTTCATACAGGGTGATATATGGCAATTCAAGGTCAATTAATATGAAAGAGATTGTACCACAGAAAACAGTACAGCCAGTTCTTTCAAATGATACAGTATTGTCTAATCTCTTTAAAATGATAAGGATAGGTTCAGAAGAAGATGTTGCCAGGGCTGTCAGCCAGTATATGGGACAGACGGTTTTGCCAAAGAATTCACTTCAGCAGCACCATATTTATATTATGGAACTTGTAAGTGCATTATATAAGTTTTCAGTAAATGTTGATATCAGTATGGAGGAATTCTCAGGAAATATTAATGAACTGTATAGCAGTCTTCTTGATATTGAGCCAGATGCATTAAGGGAATGGCTTGAAAGAATAAGTCTTTCTTTCCGTGAGAAATTAATTGCTGCCAGAAATAAATCAACAAAATCTTTTGTGGACCAGGCTGTTGAATATGTCCATAATAATTATGCAGATGAAGGACTTTCACTTGATAGTGTATGTAGTGAACTTGGTGTATCGAATTCTTATTTTTCTACTATTTTTAAAAAAGAAACAGGAAATCCTTTTATAAGTTATTTGACAGATTACCGTATGGATAAAGCAGCAGAAATGCTGGCCAGGACTAATGATAAAAGTTATATTATAGCAAAAAATACTGGTTACACAGACCCGAATTATTTTAGTTATGTCTTTAAAAGGCGGTTTGGTGTATCTCCATCAAAATACAGGACGGAGCATACGGAAAATGATAAATAAATATTTTAAAAATATAAAACAGCATGGACCCAAAAGGATGCAGTCAACAATTATGATGGCATTTTCCATAATATCTGTTTCTGTAATGCTTGTTCTTGGAGTTGTGGTATATATCCGGTTTTCTGCTTCTTTACGGCAGGAGATTATACAAAGTACGCAGAAGCTTATGGAACAGACCGTAGAAAACCTGGAAGATTACCTTGTCAGTATGAGACGGATATCAGATGCAGTTTATTATAATGTTATAAAAGAAAATGATTTATCTGAAAAAGATAATAGCATCAGGCAGGGCATGAACCTTCTATATGAAGCAAACAGGGATAATCTTAGAAGCATTGCAATATATAATAATTATGGCAGCCTTGTGGCAGCAGAGCCCGTTGCGCTGCAAAAGGAAGACCCTGATGTTACAAGGCAGGACTGGTATAAAAAGGCTATTGGCAAAATGGAAAACATGCATTTTTCCACACCACATATACAAAACCTTTTTGATGATGCTACTCTGCGCTATTACTGGGTTATTTCATTAAGCAGGGCAGTGGAACTTACAGACAATGGAGTACCTGCTACGGGCGTACTGCTTGTTGATATGGATTATTCAAGCATTTCACGTATGATGAAACAGATAAATAAAACAAACAACGGACAGTATTATTATTTATGTGACAGTAATGGGCAGATTATTTTCCATATGCGGCAGATGCAGATAAGAAAGGGAATTTCAAGTGAAAACAGCATAGAAGCGGCAAAATACAAAGATGGTGTATATGATGCGGAATTTGAAGGAAAAGACAGGAAACTTATTGTTAGTACGGTAAGTTATACAGGCTGGAAACTTGTAGGTGTAATCCCAGATTCAACATTTACGCATGGAATGTTTAATATAAAATATTTTATTATTATGCTTATACTCCTGATGGCAATGATGCTTGAGGTTATTAACCGTGTTGTATCTGTAAAGATTTCAAGCCCTATTTTAAAGTTAAATGAATCTGTTATGGAATATGAAGCAGGCAAAAAACCAGAAATATATATAGGCGGTTCACTGGAAATAAGGCATCTGGGTTATTCGATACAACGTTCTTATGAGCAGATTGATACTCTTATGAATAAAATTATTTTAGAACAGAATGAGAGGCGGAAAAGTGAACTTGATGCACTGCAGAGCCAGATTAACCCTCATTTTTTATATAATGCATTAGATTCTATTACATGGATGATTGAGGGGGAACGCAATGATGATGCTGTATTTATGGTTTCTGAACTGGCAAAACTTTTCCGTATAAGCCTTTCTAAAGGACGTACAATAATTAGTATAAAAGATGAACTGCAGCATGCAAAAAGTTATATGAATATACAGAAAATCCGCTATAAGAATTCTTTTCTGGTTACATTTGACATAGACCCGGCAGTATATTCTTATTGCATTGTTAAACTGGTTCTGCAGCCAATACTGGAAAATGCAGTTAATTATGGAATAAACAGCATGGATGACTGTGGGGAAATTAAGGTAACAGCAAGGATAGAAGATGGAAAGGTTATTATTTCAGTGGCAGATAATGGAACAGGGATGTCAGAAGAAGAAGTGGGGTTTCTGTTATCAGACAGTAACAATGTCCATAAACATGGTTCCGGGGTTGGCCTGGTAAATGTTAATAACCGTATACAAATTCTTTTCGGAAGTGAATATGGACTGTCTGTTGAAAGTGAACCAGATGAAGGAACTACAGTTTATGTATGTGTCCCGGCAGTGCCTTATACTGGAGAGAACAGTAAAAATCTTGAAAAAGGCCATATGCAGCAATAATGCCAGGCTTTCTGTTAATGCTTTCTTCATTTTGAAAAAGGCACATAAATGGAGAAAGGTGGTATATATATGAAACATAATAAGAAATTATTTATTTTTATAGAGGCAGTTCTGGCAATAATTGTAATTTCACTCGCTTTTATTATGCTCCGGGAGAACAGCAGTAAAGATTTGCGCAGGGTTTCTGTTGTTGTACAAGGGTCAGACGGCAGGCAATGGGCTGCTTTCAGGTATGGGCTGGAAATGGCAGCAAATGATTATGGAACAGAGATGGTTTTTGCAAATACCAGTGATAATTTAACTGCTGAAGAAGAGGTAGAAGTAATAAAGCGTGAAATCCAAAATGGAGCAGATGCAGTAATTGTCCAGCCTGTCCCTGGGGATGGCATAGAGGGGATGTTAAGGGAAATTGATAATAAAATTCCTGTGATGCTTGCGGGGTGTACTGCTTCTGTAAATAGGGAGGAGTCACTGCTTCCAGTTACAGAGCCAGATAATTATTCTATGGGCAGGACGCTGGCAGAAGAACTGTTAAGTGATTATAATGGTAATATAGAAGGTAAAACATTAGGTATTGCTTCAGAAAATGCCAGCCAGGAGGCTGTTATTAACCGTATGGACGGGGTTCTGGATGTGCTGGAAGGAGAAGGTGCAAAAGTCTGTTGGTCTGTTTCTGGTTCACTGGAAGAAACAGGGGAAAATCCATTAGATAAGCAGCAGAGTGTTGATATTGTTGTGGCACTTGATGACAGAAGCCTTGTAACAGCATGTAGTTTTTCGGCTGCTAATAACCTGCATGGTGCCCTTGTATATGGAACAGGCCATTCTACGGAGGCACTTTATTATCTTGATACAGGTATAGTGGAATGCCTGGTGGTTCCTGATGAATTTAATAAAGGCTACAAAAGCCTGGCAGAAGCATCAAAGAGTGCTAAATATTTTTTCAGGAAAATGAGTGACCAGAAGATTTCTTATAAAGTAATCCGCAGGGATGAATTGTTTTTGCCACAAAACCAGGAAATCCTTTTTACAATGAACCAGTAATGTGGCATTATTGCCGCATTGTGGGCAGAGTATCTTTAGTTGTGCCAGTATACGCATATTTTGGAGGGAATGGGGTTTATGGGATTAAATAAGAAAAAGGCAGAATTACTGGTTTTATGTGTTTGTGTCCTTGTGCTGTGCAGTTGTGGGAGACAAAAGCCAGAGAGCAGGAACCACCTTTATGCAGGTGTGGCATGCTATAATAAAAGTGATACATTTCTAAGCCAGTTTATTATATGTCTTAAAGAACAGTTTGACAATCTTGGAAGTGATGATTTTGAAGTTTCAATGACAGTGCGTGATGCTGCAGGTTCACAGCGTACACAGGATGACCAGGTAAAGGAACTTATAGCAGCAGGATGTAATATACTTTGCGTAAACCTGGTAGACAGGGCAGACCCTTCAGAAATCATTAATCTTGCAAAGGAAAAAGGCATACCAATTATTTTTTTTAACAGGGAACCAGTTGCAGAGGATATGATGCAATGGGACGGGCTTTATTATGTTGGTGCTAATGCAGAACAGTCAGGTGTGATGCAGGGGGAACTGGCAGCTGATGTAATAAAAGCAGGCAGCATGGCAGACCGCAACAAGGATGGTAAAATACAGTTTGTAATACTAGAGGGTGAGCCTGGCCACCAGGATGCAATTATACGTACAGAAAATGCAGTTGATACATTAAAAAAACAGGGAATTGTCCTTGAGAAGCTATGCTGCGGCATTGCAAACTGGAACAGGGCACAAGCACAGAACCGTATGATGCAGATAATCAGCCAGTACCAGAATGGAATTGAACTTGTCCTTGCAAATAATGATGATATGGCACTTGGTGCAATTGATGCTTATAAGAAGTTAAATTATACTGAATCAGCTTTGCCTGTTTTTCTGGGGATTGATGGTACAGATGCAGGGCTGGAAGCGGTAATAGAAGGAAAGCTTGCAGGGACAGTATATAATGATAAAGAGAAACAGGCACAGGCAATAGCAGAACTGGCAGTTTCAATTATTAAAAAGGGAAAGACAGCAGGGGAAGGGACAAAAGCAGTAACGGAAAAAACAGGGGATGTAAACAGTAAATATATCTATCTGCCATATTCGAAGGTTACAAGTGGGAATGCTGCCGGATTTCTTGATAAAGAAAGCAAAGCAGTGAAATAGCAGGAAGTTTTTATAAACATTCCTGTAAAAGTAAAATACAGTATTAATATATAGCCCTTGCCATACTGGTAAGGGTTATATATATTAATACTTAATTGTTTAAATATTGTTACTAATTATCCTGCGTTTGTGTAAAAACGGACGCAGGGTTTTCTGTGTCCCGGCTGGATATTATATTGTGTGGCAGGATATCCAGCCATCTTATTATTCTGGTTTTTATTGTAAATCCGCAGTGGCAGGCTCTATATGCTATATAACAACATCTATTCCATTTGCTGCCATATAAATAATATTTCAATATCTCCCGTTTGTCTGAATAATCTAGCACACAATAAAAATTCCAGTTATGATTCCGGGTCTGCCAGAAGACAGCAGGTTTCATATGCCAGGGACTGGGTTTATTCCATGACAGGTGCACTTTAACCCCGCCGGCATTTAAGCCCCTGTGTGGCAGAAGAAACATAAGTTTCTTTTGGGGCACAGGGGCTTTATGTGCC
>JAAWKM010000183.1 GCA_022797375.1 Lachnospiraceae bacterium | reverse complement strand
GCCAGCAGATGATATCTTAGAATTTATAGTGTATATAACATTATTTGTGATGAGCGGGATTACAATAGGCAGGATTAAGAAAATGATAGCTTTATTATATGCTGTTGTAATAATAGAAACCATGAACTTGTGCTATGGAATATTCAATTCTATATCTTGTATACTTTTCCCGTTTGTTTTTGCGGCAAGCCCGAAAATAACAGGTCTGTTGTTTATGGGAATTAGTAGTATACTTTCCCTTATATTGGCTGTTTTTTGTTATACAGTTATAGAAAAGTATTTAAGAAGTGCAGAAAATGACAGCAGACAGTATATTCTCATGATTTTAACACCTATGTTACTGATATTGTTTGTAAGTGAATATATCAGCCAGAAAATCTATGGAAATACAGTGATAATAGGCAGCAACGGAGAAGCAATTTTAAATTCAAGTCCATATCATATGTTATTGATACAGATTTTAGGCATAGTAAGTCTGTTCTGTATATTATACACCTATAAAAAAATGGTACAAAGTTTCCAGTTGAGCAGGCAGGTGTCTTTGTTAGAACAGGAAGCCTGTTCGTTAAGCCAATATGTGGAAGAAGCCAAGACACGTTTTGAGAAAACAAAATCTTTCCGTCATGATATAAAAAACCATATTACTGTCATGAAAGAACTGGTACAGAATAACCAGCTTGAATCAGCATTGCAATATATAGGGGATATGGAATCCATGACATCTGATATGTCGTTTCCAGTGAGTACAAACAATCCTGTGCTGGATATTTTATTAGGGAACAAGTTAGGATTAGCCATAAGCAGGCAGATAAGTGTAGAATGTTCTTTAGTTGTGCCGTATCCCTCTAAAATCAGTGATATTGATTTTTGTATTGTCCTATCCAATGCTTTGGACAATGCAATTTCAGCATGTGGACAAATGGAAGACGATGCTGGAAAATTTATTTATATAAGCGGAAAAATACAAGAATCATTTTTAATTATTGAGGTACAAAACAGTTATTCCGGAAAAAAAGCTGTGAACAAGGGAACAGGCATAGCTAATATAAAAGCAGTAGCAGAAAAGTATCAGGGAGCTATGGACATAAAAACAGACGGAAGAAATTTTACTTTAAGTGTCCTTTTTATCATTCCGCAACATTCAGATTACATTCCACAGCAAATGAATAAAGAACGGATAAAAAATTGCCGAAATGGAAATTGAAGTTAAATATTTTTAAGGAGGACACAAATATGTCAATGGAAATAAAAGGCAGTTATCAAAATGATTATTTAAACAAAGTACAGGACAGGTGGCAGGAGAAAGTGGACGAAGCTGCAAAAGACAGGGAAAATGAGAGAAAGCCCGAAAATATTCCGACACCGGAGGATGAATATATCAGCAGCGGGAAATCCGGGCATAAGCCCGGCGGACTGTACCATATGGGGCGGGATGAGAATGGCAGCCCTAAAGTTTTGTATGATGCTCCAAGGAAAGCGGATAAGGATAAGAAAGCCAGTTCTGATGGAGAACCGCAAAAAAGTGCAGAACAAACCACTACAAATACAGACAAGGTTGACAGTGAAATAAAAAAATTGAAAGAGAAAAAGAAACAGCTTGAACAGCAATTAAAAGCTGCAGATGATGAAGAAAAAGTAAAGGAATTAGAGAAAAAAATAGCACAGATAGAGAGCGGACTGAACCAAAAAGATAACGATACATACAGAAGGCAGAATGCATTTATCTCTTGAAATGATTTATGCCCTGCCAATACTAAGAATGTGAAATAATGATAGTTCAAAATTGGCTTTATTGGTCTTTATGTGGAAATAAAACTCCAATAAGAATAAGGAAAAACATTATATTAATTAATTTTACGTTGTATTATCCTAAGTGCAGGCAGGAAAATTTGATAATCATAAAAAATCAAGATATGAAAATTATTCAAAAGCTAGATGCTTTACACGCAGAGTCAATAAATTTGTGATAAATCTCAATTTGTTGGCTCTTTTTTTTATAAGTTTTCAATTTCTAACATGGGTTTACAATTAATTGAACATTTTCAAATATTTTAAATTTATTATTATATGAAATGTATAATTTTTGAAATTTATGGCATTATTATATATAGAAATCTAATTGATAAATGGGAAAGGATTTTAATTATCATGAGAAAAAAATTATATTCTATATTTTTAGCTGTTTTTTTATGTATAAGTTTGCAGGGATGTGGCAAAAATAATAATGCAGATAAAACAGATAATGATATACCTGTTGATACAACAAAAAGTCCGGAAAGTAGCCAAGAAGAAATTACATCTAATCCAAATGTTGAAGAAACTAATAATCCGGGCAATGAATATGTTGACGAAGTTAAAGAAAATATCGAGCCAAAATCAGGGCATTTATCCGCAAGCCAGCAATATTCAGACGCGTACAGGGTTGTAAAATTTCTTGGACTAAAGGAATATAAAAAACTGAAAGGCGGTAATTATACTGATAAAGCTAAGAAAAATAAAAAATTTCTTGTTCTTTTTCTGTCAATTAAAAACACAAGTAATGAAAAAGATTATATAAATCCTAATTATATTACTGCCAAAATTGATGGTAAAGATATAGAGCACACATTTCTTGTAAATGAACCATTTAGCTATCCTACAATATTCACCAATATAGAAGCCGGAAGGGCAATAGGAGGTTTTATTGTATGGGAAGTACCAAAAAATTGGAAAAAACTCGAAATGGAATATAGTGCATGGAAAAATATTGATGGACTGACATTAAGTGCAAAATTTACTCCTGATGATTTGTCAGACCCATTAATGTATAATGCTGTTAATTTTAATTAATACAGTTTCTGATATTTAAAATTGCAAATATAAGATATTCCTTTTCCTCTGCACTGAATATAAAAATATTTTATATTATATAAACAATTATTAATTATGCTAATCCTTATATTTTTATATATTAAAGACCCGGATTACTTTATAAAAAATAATCTGGGTCTTTTATTTATTTTATATGGTATTTTCCGGATATTAGTAAACTGGTTTAGTTATATTGTGGAGGGTCAAAGTAGTCTTTAGGTGTAAATGTGCAATTTAAACTTAAATTATTACTATCTTTCCATCCATTATATATAATTTTAATTTTTTTCCAGTTATCTGGTACTTCCCATACTATAAAACCTCTTAAAGTATTTTGTGGTTCAATGTTTTGGAAAATAGTTTTGAAACCTTCTGGTTCATTAAATAGAACTGTATTTTTTACTTCTTTGCCATCAACTTTTGCAGATAAATAATTGACATTTATATAATCCTTGTCATTTTTTTTATTAATTATTTCAAGAAACAATACAAGAAATTTTTTGTTCTTAGATGCCTTGTCTTTATATAATTTACTCTCTATCTTTTTATAAGATTTAAGCCCTATTACGCTTATCTGGCATTGGTTATCAGAATACCCGGTCTGCGTGTCAATAGTTGCTTTAATTATTTGTTCTTCTTCTTTGGGTTCTTGTGTTATATTTCCATCTGGCTTTTCTTTAACATTTTCCTCTTTCTTCCCTGTTTCTCTTTCTGTATTTTTATCATCTTCTTTGGACGTAGATGTTTCATATGGTACTTCTTGCATGTTTGATAAAGATGAAGGTTTATTAGTATTATCTTCTCCGCATGATGTAAGTAAAATTATTATAAATATATTCACCGAAATCATTTGAAAAAATTTTTTCATAAAACAATTCCACACTTTCTGCCAATAATATTAAATTAAAAATATAGAGGAAATTCTATATGTATAAACATTAAGAACCTCCTCTATATAAATTTTTAAATAAAGCTGCTAATTATCTGTCATAACCTAATGTGTCACGTAAAGTATGGTATTTACCATCTTCGTTATTCCAGTATCTCTTTCCGTAGCCAATAGTATAACTGCTCTTTGCATCTGTCTTTATACCTGCGTCATATTCTTCCTTGGTAATTATATTGCCATTATAGCAATAACCATATTCATATCTGTATGAACGTTCATCTCCATAAACACTTGTGTTAAGGTTAGCACATTCATCAGCACCAATTGTTACAGGAACTTTTACACTTACACCTGTTTCTACAACAGTAGCAGTTAAATCAAATTTATCTTTAATTTCTACTCCGTCAACAGAAGCAAGTTCAGAACCATTTTTGCTAGGTGCAAAGCTTTTTGGTAAGTGTGCAAATTCATCAGTATTTTCAACAGAGTTTGTTACTGAATATTCAACAGTTACTTTTGCAGGGTCAGAAGCATCATTAATATCATTAGGATTTTTAATAACCATTCCATCACCATACTGGTCAGTTACTAAAATTCCTGTATTCCATCCCCACACATCATATGAGTAACGGTATTTATTAATTTTATTATCAAATATAATATTAGTATCAGAAGCATTTAAGCTAAGTTTATTTGCAACTGTACCTTTGTCAATAAATACAATTTTAACTGGACCCCTTGCTTCATCAGATACAGTAACACTGGTTTTTACTGTTCCAATTAAATTCTCCTTATTTGTCTTTCCAGAAGTATCATACACATTAACAAACAAATTCTTTCTTACATCTTTACGTGTATTTTTAGCTGTATTAAAATCATATAAGTCGCCATATCTGATAGCATCACGCCCTTCATAATCATTGTCATATGATACAAGGCCAGCTATTTTTCCATTTGTGCCATCTTTTTCTATCACAAAAGTAGGATTAATTTCTTTGCTTCCTACATTATCATAAAAACCATTTGGCATAGTAACCACTTTACCATCATAACTACCAGTAACATATACACCACGGTTTTTATCCCAGTCAGCTTTGGCTGCATTTACTCCATCTACAGTAGCTACACCTTCACCATCTTCTCTTAATGCAATTGCAGAAGAAGATGCATTTTCTATCAGTGAACCGTTTGCATATTTACTGAACTCTGTATCAATTCTAAGCTTTGCTATGCTCCTGATATCAAGATTTGAAAGTTTTCTTACTGGAACTATTGTATAATCAATATTTTTATCAGCATCTACTGCGCCCCATTCAAGTTTCTTGTCATCCTCTAACCTGACAACAGAATATTTTAAATTATCAACCATAACAGAACCAGCGCCAATTTCCTGGGTATTTATATTTAATTTACTATAACCAGGTTTATCAGCCTTTGGCTGCATAATTATAGCTTTTGAACCAGTTTTAGTATCAAGCTGTATATTCTTTTCATGCACATCAGCATCAAGATTACTGTCAGTAAATCCTTCTCCAATTGCTGATGCACTAATGTTCTGTACTGTTGAATAATCAACCTTTACACCATATTCATGTCCATCAAAGTTATTATTACCATCTTTGTCTTTAGAACCATTTGTTGCCCAGAAGAAAGCATTAGCTTTCCAGTTATCAAGAGGCTTGTTATACTGGTCCATATATGCTATAACATCATTGTTTTCAAAGAAGCCAACTGTAACATTATTACTCTCTGTAACTGTATTATTGTTGTCATCATTAAGTTTTACACTTGAAATAGCAACAGGGCGTCTTGTGTCAGATACTTCCATCATCATATTACTGCTTTCGCCACCAACTACAACACTTACCAAAGCAATATTACGGTTTACGCCATCATGTGATGAACTTGTTGAGAAGTCACCTGCGCTGATACTATCACTCCATTTAACTGCTGCTGCACCTGTTTCAGTTTCATATACTGTAAGAGTACCTTCTGTTGCTGTAAGTTTTAATGTATTTGTAGAACGTACAATTGTTTCATAATTTGTAATTTCTTTTCCGTCAACATCTTTAGCTACAAAAGGAATATTTACATTCACATCGCCATCAGCTACTATATCATCTGGAACGCTGAGAACCAGGCTGTGTAATCTTGAAGCATCACCAATTACAAAGTTCTTTGTTGATTTATTTCCTGTTGTATTAGAAATAGCTGTGATATTTACTTCGCCACCCTTATCAACATACATACCAGGCTCAACAGTTACTGAACAATATTCATAACCATTAATAGTATACAATTCACCCTGTTTAAATTCTGGTTTAATAAGGGTAGGATTATCAGCTATAAATGTAACTTTTGGGCTCTTAGTATCTGTATACTTTTTATCGGCATTCATTGGATTGCCTTCCTGGTCATAAGCAGTAAATAACAGACGGTATTTTCCAAGAGCAAAATCTTTAGGCAATGTTGGAAGTATAGTATTTCTGTCATCTGTATTAATAAAACCAATGAAATCTATTTTGTCTAATGCTCTTTCCATACCAACTTTAAGAGCTTTCTGGATGCTTATTCCATTCTTTATATCTACACCAACAAGGTAAATATCATCACCATACTTAAATTCTGTTTCATCACCATCAGCCTTTGCAATAGTAAGGCAACCAGTAGTTTTATTAGATTTAACCTTACCTGTACCAGAAGTCCATGTAATAGTTGTATTTGACCTCATGCTTTCACCATACTGGTCTACTACATCATAATAAACAAATACTTCCTGTTTCTTATCTGGATTAACCAAGGCAGTTGTGCTCTTTATAATTATATCTTTAGCTTTCTGGGCTTCTATAACTATATCCTTGCTCTGTTTGCTTTCGCCTGCTGTAGCAGTAACTGTGTATGTGCCTACAGCATATTTTGAAGCTGATGTAAATGTTGCTGTTTTTCTTGTTTCATCAATAACAGCC
>JAAWKM010000182.1 GCA_022797375.1 Lachnospiraceae bacterium | reverse complement strand
GGAAGAAATTGATAAATGTTATTATACATTTCTTGTGGAAGACCATCAGAATTATATTGATAAAAATTATGGAAAATAACATATAGTAAACGATTATAGTGGAAATATACAATTCATGAATAAATATAAGCTGTCAAATCGTAAATCGGTCAATAGGTACAAATAAACGAATTGGGGGTTCTTTAATGCATGGCAAAAACATAAAAAAGAAACAATTACGCATCCATTTTTAAAAGAAAAAATAGAATGGGGACTGTTGCCATATGTACAATCATTATTACTTGCACGTACAATACGTGGTGATTTAGAGGAATATCCCCCATTTTTATGGAAGTAGGTGATAAGTATATTAGTTTTAGTTACATATGATGTTTCGACGCAGAATGCAGAAGGGCGTAAACGGCTTAGAAAAGTTGCAAAGGAATGTGTAAATTATGGACAGAGAGTCCAGAACTCTGTATTTGAGTGTATCTTAGATGCTTCGCAATTATTATTATTTAAAGATAAGCTTATATCAATAATAAACGAACAAGAAGATAGTTTACGCTTCTATTATCTAGGTAAGAAATACCAGACAAAAGTAGAACACTTTGGAATAAAAACATCATATGAGGCAGAAGGAGTGTTAATGATATAGAGGTGCGGTATTGTAATTTACATTGTTTTATTAGAGGGTTCGCACCAGAAAAAATAAAAAATTTCTTGTAAAAAAATAATTTAATAAAAAAATTGTTATATTATTTGATGTTTTGCACAAAAGATAACACATATTTTTATGAAAATATGTGAAATTTTGCTGTCACTCCCCTTGCGGGAGTGTGGATTGAAATTTGAGTAAAACCTAAAAACTGCTCTGTTGTCATAGTCACTCCCCTTGCGGGAGTGTGGATTGAAATGCGAATGCAAAAGTACAGGATTATGGTACAGCCGTCACTCCCCTTGCGGGAGTGTGGATTGAAATCATCCCAAATTGTTTGAAAATATGGCTGAACTTTAGTCACTCCCCTTGCGGGAGTGTGGATTGAAATTTACAAAATCATCAAGCCCCAGTTTTACTAAACGTCACTCCCCTTGCGGGAGTGTGGATTGAAATTGAAACTATTAATGTTTGGAATAAATGGAATTAAGTCACTCCCCTTGCGGGAGTGTGGATTGAAATAAAGCTTTTTAACAAAAATGAGAAGAATTATAAAGTCACTCCCCTTGCGGGAGTGTGGATTGAAATAACAGTTGGTTTTGCCAAACCATCAATTGAGCTTTGTCACTCCCCTTGCGGGAGTGTGGATTGAAATATGTATCGGGCACATGTTTCCGCTACGAAAATACCGTCACTCCCCTTGCGGGAGTGTGGATTGAAATTTGAAAAAAGGCTTGAGGCATATTACAAGGCAGAAGTCACTCCCCTTGCGGGAGTGTGGATTGAAATTGATATCAGGAGAAAACTTGGAGCACTGGAAAGAGTCACTCCCCTTGCGGGAGTGTGGATTGAAATTACAATGTTGAGCAGGATGCAGTTGCAAAAAGCTGTCACTCCCCTTGCGGGAGTGTGGATTGAAATTTTTTCCAGCTGCCAGCTATCGGGGAGATAGCCGTCACTCCCCTTGCGGGAGTGTGGATTGAAATCTGTACTTCACCTGCTACTTCCGACAAATCTACGTCACTCCCCTTGCGGGAGTGTGGATTGAAATAAGTACGGCGGCAACGGCTGGGTCTGAACTGTATACGTCACTCCCCTTGCGGGAGTGTGGATTGAAATACTAATACGTTCATCATATCTTGGGTCTGAAAACAGTCACTCCCCTTGCGGGAGTGTGGATTGAAATGCTAAAATAAAACTTTTTTAAACAAAAACCAGGAATGTCACTCCCCCTGTGGGAGTGTGGATTGAAATAATCTGACCCCGCATATCAAGCCCCGATGGGGCATGGTCACTCATCAATATTTTTAAATTTATCTGTGTCTGCTTCTGTGATAATGCCATCACTTATCATTTTCCAGCAGATTTAAAAAGTTCATTTGGGATTTTGTATTATTATGATAACTCCCCGTCTTGTATTCTGATATATTTTAATTCCATTTGTTGCTCATTTCCAAAGTTATTATTTATAATTAATACTAAAGCTGGTATCAATATTAGTTATTTTATAAAAATAGTTTAAATCTTGCAGGGAAACAGAAACTTAGTTTATGTAATATAAATTATTATTATATTTCATTTTGCTGCAATTTAATTTGTAGTATATGAACAATTTATATATATAATTTTCATATATACGATTATTTCATATATGCGATTATTGTATTTTGCTGATAATTAAATACAATATAACCAATCTGTATAATTAAATTATATTTATTTATACCATTCAATAGAAATAGATTAAAACAGGTTTTGCAGGCTTTTGTCCCAATATGCAAAAAGTGAAAAATCCTTAAAAAAGTCAAGACAGCCAGAGGTTTATCTTTTATAATTATATCATCATTCATGAATGAACGGTTTCAAGTTAAAATCATTATTAAAATTTAAAGGAGTTCCATATGGGTTACCCAATATACACCAAATCTATATTGTGTTATATAGAAGCTAATATAATGAATGGAAAGTTTGATTATGCCATGCTTGGGAAAAGCATTGGCTTTTCACAGGCATATATACGTGAAATATTCCGTAATGATATGGGGTGTCCTATTGCAGAATATATAAGGGCAAGGCGTGTAAAATGTTCTGCAATGGATTTGTTAAATTCAGATAAAACAATTATTGAGATTGCGTATAAATATGGATTTAATAATCCAGAAACGTATACAAGGGCTTTTTATAAAATTACAGGTATGACACCAAGTAAATTCCGCATGGGAAATTTATTTGCAAGAAAGGAAATGATATTTCCTGGTGTATACAGTATTGGAATTCTTGATAAAAAAGAAAGCAGGAGTGATATTAATATGACAAAAAATTTTTTAGAGGAAAGTGACAGCACTATTTTATATGGTGTACCTAGAGTATTTTTTGGGGCATATGGAGGTGCAACACCATATCCCATATGTCTTAAAGCATGTTCAGAGTATCTTGGCGATAATTTAGAGTATTATTTTACAATGGTATCATGTGGGGCAGCTTTCAGGTTTGTATGGAATACAAAAGCATGGGATTTAAGTAATGTTGATATTTACCATACCTTTGAAGAAAGTAATGAGGTGTATGCTAATGCTGCAAAAGCGTTAGGAAGGGAATTTTTATTTCTGGGAAGAGATGAAAATACGGCAAAAGAGGAATTTATTTCATTTATAAAGGAACATATTGATGAAGGCTATCCATGTATTGCATTGGGGATTATTGGACCTCCAGAGGCATGCATAATTACTGGATACCGTGAAAACGGTAAGGAACTTCTTGGATGGAATTTCTTTCAGGAGGATTCCGGATTTGCTTCTGGAATTACAATAGATGAAAGTGGGTATTTTGTATGTAGTAACTGGTGGGAAAATACAGATACACAAGCTGTTATGTGCTTAGGTGCAATTGAAAAAGATAAGTATACAACAGCAGATATTATTGCAAATGCTGTTAAGGCTTTGTCAGGAAGAATGGATTGTGGATATGCTAAGGGAATAAAAGCATATGATGCATGGAAGAAAGCAATTTCTGATGAAAATAATTTTTCTGTTAATAGCAATTATATGCTTTTATTTGAGAAAATGTTGTGCCAGAACGATGCAATGTCGTGTATTGCTGACGGGCGTAACTGTGCATCATTATATTTTAAAGAACTAGCAGGCGCAGACAGCCCTTGCCGTAATAGTTATTTGGAAATATCAGAGTTATTCAGAAAATGCAGCAGTACAATTGTAGAGATGCAAAATTTATATAATGGTAATGGCAATGCAAGTATGGATGATATGTTAAAAAATCTTGCAGATAAAGAAATAAGGGATAAAACATGTGTATTAATTGAAACGGCTAAAAAGGCTGATACAGAGGCACTTGGGATTATGGAAAAATTAATACATAGTTTCTAAGCTTAAAGATATTGTTTTAATAATTTATACAGCGGCGTATAAAATATCCTGGCAATGGATGTTTTATGCTGCTGTTTTTATTTATTTTGTGCAATAAATCCTGTTAATATATACTGGAGTTTAACTGGCAGTACATTTTAGAAAATATTTGAATTTTATTTGAAAAATATGTATACTTTAGTTATAGCTAAAAGACAATATTCCCATGTGAGGGATGTCTTTATTACTTTTTAGCAAGGGAACTTCGTGTTTGTGTCTGTGTACTGCCTGGCACAAATAAAGTATGCGGTTTATAATACTGTTATATATGGAATTAAAGGCAGTGCAGAAATGAGGACTAAAGTGAAACATATAGATAAACAGAAGAATATAGAAAACAGTACGGATAATCCATTAGGTATACAGCCGGTTAATAATCTTTTAATTAAATTTGCTGTGCCAAGTATTATTGCAATGCTTGTAAGTGCACTTTATAATATTGTTGACCAGTTTTTTATAGGAAGAAGTGTTGGAAACCTTGGGAATGCTGCTACTAATATAGCATTTCCGCTTTCGATTACATGTATTGCAATAGCACTGCTTTTCGGAATAGGAGGAGCATCAGCATTTAATCTTTCAATGGGTGCGGGTGACAAAAAAACAGCAGCGTATTATATTGGTAATTCAGCTGTTATGCTTTTTGTGCTGGGGTCTTTGTTGTGTATATTTACACAAATATTTATGACTCCATTATTAAGATTCTTTGGTTCACCCTCTGATGTAATAGGTTATGCGGTAACATATACAAGGATTACATCTATAGGGTTTCCGTTTCTTATATTTGCAACAGGTGGCGGACACCTTATAAGGGCAGACGGAAGTCCTGCAATGACTATGGTCTGTAATATGGCAGGGGCAGTTATTAATACAATACTTGACGCAATATTTGTATTTGGTTTTAAAATGGGAATGGCAGGGGCTGCCCTTGCAACTATAATTGGACAAGTTATTTCTGCAGTAATAGCTGTTAATTATATTTTCCATTATAAAACTGTAAAGTTAGAACTAAAGCATTTAAAACCACGGAAGAAGTATATTTCTAAAATTTTATCACTTGGTGCATCACCATTTAGTAACCAGGTTGCAATGATGGTTGTCCAGATTGTAATGAATAAGTCATTAAAATATTATGGTTCATTATCTGTGTATGGTGAGGCAGTCCCTATAGCTTGTGTAGGAATTATAACCAAAGTAAACCAGGTGTTTTTTTCATTTTTAATAGGTATTTCACAAGGCTTACAGCCTATTGCCAGTTTTAATTATGGTGCAAGGAAATATAACAGGGTTAAAAAGGTTTATTTAATGGCTGTATTTTATGGTGGTATTTTATCTGTAATTGCGTTTATAATGTTCCAGTTATTTCCAAGGAATATAATAGCAGTATTCGGTGATGGAAGTGAAGAATATTTCCAGTTTGCTGTTAATTATTTCAGGATATTTTTGTTTTTTACATTTATAAATTTTATGCAGCCAATATCATCAAATTTTTTTACTTCAATAGGAAAACCAAAAAGAGGGATATTTTTGTCACTTACGAGACAGATAATATTCCTGCTTCCACTGCTTCTCCTGCTTCCGCTTATAATGGGTATTGACGGGATAATGTATGCAGGACCTGTAGCTGATTGTATGGCAGGTATAGCATCAATTATTATGGTATCAATGGAATTAAAAAATCCAGAATATAGTAGTTATTCCATATAGGAAAGTCTTAAAAATTATAGTTATAAATACTTCTAATAACAGGATAAAACAAGACCTGTATAACCGTATATTATACAGCAATTTTGTTTTATTCCTGTTAAAACTACATGATTTATGTTGTATTATAAATTAAAAACACTTAACAATTGGTACAGGTATTTGTCTTCTGTATAACGCCGCACCCGATTTTAGTCCCTGAATTGCCAGATGGCTGGCTTGTAAAATCGTCAGGGTTGCTGTGTATAATGACCGCACGTCCCGTAATTTCATCTATATTAAAACGGTCAGTATAAAAAATTGTATAAGCATAGCCATAGTTTCCTAACAATGGAGGAAGGTCACCTGCATGTTCAGGATGTGGGGCGGAAGATGGGTTGTAGTGTTCTCCTGTTTTGTCAAATGGAAGGGTACAGTCTCCGTTTTCATGTATATGCATGCCATAAAAAGCAATTGGGTTGTCAGGGTTTATGGGCAGCCCGTCAACTTCAGCTTCTACTAAAGTACCTCCAAAAGGTGTATTGTAAAAATATACTGTGCCATTCAGCTTACGGTTGTCTTTATTGCCATTAATAACAGAATATGCGCAAGGTTCTGGGCTGTTCTTTAGAAAGTCTTTCATAAGATTAAAATCCTTTTTTAATTATTATATTCATGAAAAAAATCCATGTTACGCCTTTGGTATTGGTTGTTTCTGTATTTATGTAAAAACGGACGCAGGTTTCACATGTCCATGCTGGTATTATTCCATGACAGGAATGCATGCAAAAGCCATGTCTGCGGCATGCTTTCCTGTCATGGAATAATACCAGCATGGATACTGAAACCCTGCGTCCCTTTGCCAGCACAAAATAACTGTAAATAGTGTGAAAAATGATTCTAAGACAGCAAAAAACGCTGTCTAACAATCATTACAATTTCACACAAGAAAAATGCAAAAACAGCATTTTTCATTACT
>JAAWKM010000181.1 GCA_022797375.1 Lachnospiraceae bacterium | reverse complement strand
GTGGAGTGACAGCTTTCGCAGTCCAGTAAAAGATATATACATTCCTGCAAACAAGCTTGCGGAATGATATATCTTTTACTGGACTGTGAATAGTAACGGTTGATTAACTTTTATTAATGTTGTATAATATACTTGTTGTTTTGTTGCTAGTGCATATGTATTATATTATGCCATAGGTACAGACAGCTGGAAAATAACCACCGCAGGCTGCTTCTAGTGCTGTGGGGAAAGGAATGGATATACATGGCACAGAAGAAAATAATTGCATTTATTAATGCGGAGAATGAAGTTCCGGCAAATGTTGAATGTCTTGCTTTAAAGTATTCTTGTGAAGGGGCAGATGGTTTATTTATCTATAATTATACAGGTGATGAAAAATCAAGAGAAGAATTTTTGCTGTCTGCAAGAAATATTGAAAAACAGATTGATACACCATTTTTTATTGGCATTTATGTAAACAGGTTTGAGGATGCCAAAAAGGCGCTTTATACAGGTGCATCAAAGCTTGTTATAAGGAAGGCGCTTTTACCTGAAAAGGATGAGATAAAGGAGATAACTGCCAGGTTTGGTAAAGACAAGCTTGCAATAGAAATTGATATGAAGGCTGATTTCCATAGTGCAGCGCAGTTAGACCAGTATTATGATATGGGGATAGGTACAGTGGTACTGAAACATATAGATACTACAGAGGCTTTCAGGGAAGCAGTCCTTGGGACAAAGATGCATGTACTGGTAAGGGATGGTTTAATAAGGAATGACCTTGCAGAGCTCCTTTCTTATGAGAGTACAGAAGCAGTTATTACAAATTATTTTGAAGATAAGGATATTTATAAGGCAAAGCGTGCAGTTAAAAGACAGGGAATAGATATCCCGCTTTTTGAGAGCCTTATAGATTTTTCAGAGTTTAAACTGTCAGGCAACGGGCTGGTTCCTGTTATTGTACAAGATTACAGGACAAGTGAAGTGCTTATGATGGCTTATATGAATGAAGAGTCATATAATAAAACAATTGAAACTGGCAGGATGACATATTTCAGCCGCAGCAGGCAGGAATTATGGATAAAAGGTGAAACATCAGGACATTACCAGTATGTAAAGTCGCTTATGCTTGACTGTGACAATGATACAATACTTGCTAAGGTGCACCAGGCAGGTGCAGCGTGCCATACAGGCAGTTACAGCTGTTTCTTTAAAAAGCTGGCAGAAAAGGATTATATAGAAACTAATCCTTTAAAAATCCTTGAAGAAGATTATAATACCATAGTAAACAGGAAAAATAACCCTAAAGAAGGTTCATATACAAATTACCTGTTTGATAAGGGCATTGACAAAATCCTTAAAAAATGCGGTGAGGAGGCTTCAGAAATTATTATCGCTGCTAAGAATGAAGGCGGGGAAGAACTGAAGTATGAAATTGCAGATTTTCTTTACCATATGATGGTACTTATGGCAGAGTGCGGGCTTGACTGGGGAGATATTACAAGGGAGCTTGCCAACAGGCGTTAAAATAATTTATAATGTTTTGGAATAAAATATATAAGTGCTGGGGTTAGACAGCAGAAAGGCAGGTCAGTAATTATGGGCGTAACAGTATTTTTAGCAAAGAGCCTTGCAGATTTATCATTTGGTGGTGCATTTGCATGGTATTTTGTAAAATTTCTTATTAGTATTGTAGTTGCATTTGGAGGTATTAAGGCAGGTATTGCATTACGCAAATCTAAGAATGCCAAAGCAGGTACAGAATTAAAGTAAAAGGTGAAGCAGAATATGGAAATAGAGAAGAAGTTTCTTATAAAATCCCTGCCATCTAATCTTGGACAGTACAAGAAAAAGGATATAGAACAGGGATATCTTTGCCTTGCACCTGTTGTGCGTATAAGAAAAAGCAACAGCCAGTATATTTTAACTTATAAATCACTTCTGCCTGGTACAGGGAGCAGTATTTCTGGCGTAAGGGTGAATAATGAGCTGGAAGCTGCCCTTACTAAAGAAGGGTATGAACATCTGCGTGAAAAGACAGATGGCTATATAATAAAGAAGACAAGATATCTTATACCACTTCCTGATGGACATACAGGAGAACTTGATATTTTTGAAGGGAATTTAAAAGGCCTGTATTTTATTGAAGTAGAATTTGCAGATGAAGAAGATGCAGCAGGTTTTGTCCCTCCAGTCTGGTTTGGTGAAAATGTAAGCAATGATGAAAGGTACACAAACAGTTTTTTATCACAATGTGCCAGCCTGGATGTATTTTTAAATTAGCATTTCTGTATAACAGGAATATAGTGCTTGTGCCTGTGCGCTGCCTGGCACAAAGCTGTTTATAAGCACAAAGCAGCGCAGAAACGGGGATTATTATGTTTAAAATTTTAAAAAAAGAATATCTCGCCAATAATATCTGGCTTATGGATATCGAAGCCCCAAGGGTAGCAAAATCATGTAAACCTGGGCAGTTTGTTATTGTTAAAATGGATGAAAAAGGGGAAAGGATTCCTCTTACAGTGTGTGATTATGATGCCGCAAAGGGCACTGTTACGATAGTGTTCCAGGTTGTCGGCGCTTCTACAAAGAGAATGGCAGAATATGAACCTGGACAGTCATTTATGGATTTCGTGGGTCCGCTGGGATGTGCTTCAGAACTTACAGAAATGACAGAAGAAGAGTTAAAGAAAGAAAGTATTCTTTTTGTATGTGGTGGTGTAGGTACAGCACCAGTATATCCACAGGCTAAGTGGATGAAAGAACATGGAATTGATGTTGATGTTATAATTGGTGCACGTACAAAGGATATTATTATTCTTGAGAAAGAAATGGAAAAGGTTGCTGCAAACCTTTATATTGCTACAGATGATGGTTCATATGGTTTTAAGGGAAATGGATGTGACCAGATTAATGAACTTGTAAAGAACCAGGGCAAGAAATATACCAGGGTTGTAGCAATTGGTCCAATGATTATGATGAAATTTGTTTCACTTCTTACAAAGGAACTTGGAATACCTACGATTGTAAGCATGAACCCAATTATGGTTGATGGTACAGGTATGTGTGGTGCATGCCGCCTCCAGGTTGGTGAAGAAATTAAGTTCGCATGTGTAGATGGACCTGAGTTTGACGGGCATCTTGTTGATTTTGACCAGGCTATGCGCCGCCAGGGAATGTATAAGACAGAAGAAGGCAGGGCAATGTTACGCCTTGAAGAAGGGGATACATACAGTGGCGGATGTGGCAATTGTAATTAAACAAATACCAGTTATTGCGCAGGTTTTAGCGCAGGAATGGAGGAAATATATTAATGGAAACAGATGTTTTAAAAAGAGTGCCTGTGCGTGAACAAAAACCAGAAGTGCGTGCAGCTAATTTTGAGGAAGTATGTTTAGGATATAATAAAGAAGAGGCCATGGCAGAAGCTTCACGCTGCCTTAAATGCAAAAACCCACAGTGCGTTAAAGGATGTCCTGTAAATATAGATATTCCTGCATTTATAAAAGAGGTAGAAGAAGGCAGTTTTGATAAAGCTTTCCATGTAATTAATAAGTATTCTGCTCTTCCTGCTGTATGTGGGCGTGTATGTCCGCAGGAAAGCCAGTGTGAGGCAAAGTGTATACGCGGCATTAAAGGTGATGCTGTTTCTATAGGTAAGCTTGAACGTTTTGTTGCTGATACTGCAAGGGAAAATGGCATTAAGCCTGTAAAGGCAGAAACAAAGAAAGGAAAAAGTGTTGCAGTGATAGGCTCAGGCCCTGCTGGCCTTACATGTGCGGGAGACCTTGCAAAACTTGGCTATGATGTTACAATTTTTGAAGCACTTCATAAAGCTGGGGGAGTTTTATCATATGGAATACCAGAGTTCCGTCTTCCAAAAAGTACAGTAGTTGATAGTGAAATTGAAAATGTCAAGTCACTTGGTGTTAAAATTGAGACAAATGTAGTAATAGGAAAGGCAGTAACTATTGATGAACTTTTAGGTGAAGAAGGCTTTGACGCTGTGTTTATTGGGTCTGGTGCAGGACTTCCAAGATTTATGGGAATACCTGGTGAAAATGCTAATGGTGTATTTTCAGCTAATGAATACCTTACAAGAAGCAATCTTATGAAAGCTTTTGATGATGGATATGACACACCAGTCTGCGCAGGAAAGAAAGTAGCAGTAGTAGGAGGCGGAAATGTAGCAATGGATGCTGCAAGGACCGCACTGCGGCTTGGTGCAGATGTACATATTGTATACCGCCGCAGTGAGGCAGAACTTCCAGCAAGAGTTGAAGAAGTGCACCATGCTAAGGAGGAAGGAATTATATTTGACCTTCTTACAAATCCTGTTGAAATATTTGAGGATGAACAGGGAAATGTCAAGGGTATGAAATGTATACGTATGGAACTTGGCGAGCCTGATGAATCAGGGCGCAGAAGCCCTGTTGAGATACCTGGTTCAGAATTTGTACTGGATGTTGACACAGTTATTATGTCACTGGGCACAAGTCCTAACCCTCTTATATCTTCAACAACCGAAGGCCTGGAAATTAACAGAAGGAAGTGCATTGTTGCAGAAGAGTCAGATGGAAGTACATCAAAAGCAGCAGTTTATGCAGGTGGTGATGCTGTAACAGGTGCAGCCACAGTTATACTTGCAATGGGAGCAGGAAAAGCAGCCGCCAGAGGAATAGATGAATTTCTTAGCAAGTAAAAGTGTTTTTATGCCAGTCTGGTGTAAATATGGAATGAACTGGAATAAGTTTTATATTTTGGAAATTAATAAATAATGGATAAAAAGCCTTTCTGGTGCTGTATTTTATAACAGCACAGGGGGCTTTTTATTATTGTAAAGGCAGAATAGTAATAAAGTGCCTTAAACAATGTAAATATGGGCATTTTGAGGCTTTTTTGTTATAAGTGTTGTGCATATTGTATATTTTTAAAAGTGGTTAAAGTATTATTGCACAAAGCAGGAGACAGAAAATTACAAAATACAACAAGGAATTTGTGATATATGATATCTTGCAATGTTTTTTTTATATAACAATAACATTGTGCTAATTATGCATATTTGGTAAGCTATCTATAGAAAATCTCCTTGCGGTGCAAAATAAAATAAATTGTGTTATTATGAAATTTCCCCAAAGAATCTATACATTTTCTTTGTAAGCATAAAGAAACCGTTATATTTTCCCTAATTTATACTTAGAACGTAAAAATGTTTGTACTTTTTATTTACCTATGAAAGTCATTATTAATGCAGGGAGGTTTTCTGTAAAAACCAGAGTACCAGATTAAAAATGGTCTGGAACTCTGGTATTGTATATTTATAAGAATAACCTGTAGCCGTTTGTTATAAAACTTAACCTGTCAGGTTTGTTTAAAATATTGAGAAAGAGAGGATGTATTATGGATAGTAAATATACTTACCAGGAATTTAAATATATACTGGCAGAGGAAGTGAAAAAGAATTTTAATAATGCGGCAGATATAGAAATACATACAATTATTAAGAATAATTCGCTTGAACTTGAAGGTATGGTAATTGTAGAGGAAGGCAGGAATATTTCACCTAATTTTTATCTGCAGTTTTATTATGAAGATTATTTAAAAGGAGCAGAGATTGTGGATATTGCAAAGGGCATGGCAGAAAAACATAATAAGATGCAAAACAATGAATTTGGAAGTTTTAGTATGGATATCAGTAATTGTATTGATAAAATAGTGTGCAGGCTTGTTTCGTGTGAAAGGAACAACAAGCTTTTAGAAGAAATACCATATATACCATTTTTAGATATGGCAATTATATTTTACTGTCTTGTAACAGAAGATGAAAATGGGATTGGTTCTGTGCGTATATCTAATTCAATAATGGAGCGCTGGGATATGACGATAAAGACACTCTATACAATTGCAATACATAATACAGAAAGGTTATTTCCTAAAGTGTTCTGTCCATTAAAAGTAATGTTAAAAAGTATATTGGATAGTGAAGGACAGGACATGCCAGATATATTTGAAAATATAGAAAATGGATGTTATAAAGAGGAGGAAGCCCCGTTTATACTTACAAACAGGAGGGGTATAAATGGTTCAGCAGCAATTCTTTATCCAGAATGCCTGAAAAACATAGGGAAAATGACAGAAACAGGAGTGTATATAATACCAAGCAGTATACATGAATTGCTTATAATACCTGATGACGGACAGATATCACCAGACGGACTGAAACAAATGGTGGAAGAAGTTAATGCAGGCTGTGTGGCAGCAGATGAAGTGTTATCAGATATGGTTTACTATTATTCAGTAGAAAAAAATATAATTGAAATCTGTAGTTAATCTATAAAAACTGGTTTATCTTAAATATGAAAAATTCTTTTGTCCTGGTACTATGTCACATCTGTTTCATAAAATTTACAGTTATCCTGTGTTTGCTTAAAAATGGACGCAGGTTTTCCGTGTCCAGACTGGATTATTCCATTCCAGGGCACGTTTGCACTACGTTGGCATACGCAACGACGCATAAAATCCCAAAGTACGGGATTCAAGCGTCGGCGATGCCAAAGTGCACCTGTCATGGAATAATCCAGCCTGGACACATGAAACCTGCTGTCTTCTGGCAAAATGAATAATATAACTGGAAGCTGTTAATTTTATTATCCTGGATTTTATGTCACGGTTTTTGAACCAGTTAAATTTTTATAAACAAACCCAGTTATTTATAATTTTGTCAAGATATCGGCTGTCAAGCAGGCATTGAAATTGCTTGTCT
>JAAWKM010000180.1 GCA_022797375.1 Lachnospiraceae bacterium | reverse complement strand
CTGTCTAACAATCATTACAATTTCACACAAGAAAAATGCAAAAACAGCATTTTTCATTACTATTTGTGCCGTGCAAAGCACGGCATGGGGATTTTTATGTAAATGTTATAATGTTCCATGGAAAGATTATGTTAAAAATAATACTGCAGGGCAGTTCACAGATGATGTAAAAGCAGTTTTTAGTAAAACGAAGTCCCAGGAATTAAGAGAGTGGTTATACGGCCGTAAAAAGAATGAAGAGAATACTGCAGCTGTGGCGGTTTACCAGGTTGTTATTTAGGAGTTACTGTAACCACCCATTATCTGCATACCAGACTTTAAGTAATTTATAACTAAATCAGAGGTATCTGGTAAGGTTTTTCTAAATGTGGAGCTTTGATAATAATAAAACATATTGCCCCTAATCTTTTTCATGCTTAAAGCCCCATTTCATAATCTCATAAAAAATAGGCATTAAATCTCTTCCACGCTCTGTAAAAGAATACTCTACATGGGGTGGTATCTCATTAAACTGCTCCCTATGAATAAAACCGTCTGCTTCCAATTCACGCAAAGCATTTGTAAGCATTGTATTTGTAATGCCATCTAAGTCTTTCTTTAATGTACCAAAACGGACGGTATCATAAATACACATCTCATATAAAATCTGCGTTTTCCATTTCCCTTGAAGCATAATAAGCAATGGCGTAACCGGGCAATTTCCAAGGTCAGTCACAATACCCTTTTTCACATTTACCAAATATTCCTCATAAGTCATGTATTCCTGCATAGCAAAAGCACTCCTTTCTCCAAAAATCAGACATAGTATAATTTTTATACTATGTATCAAATTTCTGCGTACTTGCTTTCTATTTTTGATATAGTATAATTTTTGTATCAAGAAAAGTCAATACGAAAGTAGGTATAAAAATGAGAAGTAATATCTGTCAAAAACACCTTCTGAATATAGCAGATAAGAAAATTGAGGTTTATGCAAGTCCTGAATATGATAACCCTGTTATCTATCTGAATACCTTTGCAGGAGAGGGAGAAAAAGTGTATCAAGCGTTATGCAATACTGATTGCCCAGACTTTACACTTGTTGCAATAGGTGGTCTTACATGGGATCATGATATGGCTCCATGGGATATCCCGCCAATATCAAAAAATGATACCCCCTGTACTGGCGGTGCAGACAAATATTTACAGCTTTTAACGGACGAAATCGTACCAGAAGTGGAAAGTCTTATGCGAGGGCGTGTCCTATGGCGTGGACTTGCAGGATATTCCCTTGCGGGGTTATTTGCCTTATATTCGCTTTATCATGCAGATATTTTTTCAAGGGTTGCGAGTATGTCTGGCTCTCTATGGTTTCCAGATTTTAAGGAGTATGTTTTTTCTAATAAAATGAAAAAAGAACCAGAGCATTTATACCTGTCTTTAGGCAGCAGGGAATGTAAAACAACAAACCCTTATCTGAGAACCGTGCGGAAAAACACGGAAGAAATATATGCTTTTTATAAACAACAGGGCATTGACACACAATTTCAACTAAATCCTGGCAACCATTACCAAGACGCAGCCCAAAGAACCGCACAGGGTATTCAATGGATTTTGAAAAAATAATAAAAGATACCAGTTTCCGCGGGCATCCAAAAATATAACGGTACAGTGACACAGCCTCACTCCTTTGATTATCAAAGATTAAGCATAATGACGACAGTATGAAACGGAGCTTTAACGTCCCGCATGTAATTGCTAACTATTTTTACCATGAACAAATAAAGAAATCCGCAAGAAAAAGCACCCAACGCCCCAACGAAAATACGGAGGATTGAAACAACAAAATTGAAAAGTGCAGAAAATGGAGGAATACTTATGGATACAATTTATTCACTTTTTCAAAAAACCGTTACAGAAAACAGCGATAAAACAGCGGTTATTGAAAATGACAGGACATTGACTTTTGGGGAGCTATCTAATCTGGTAGATTTGATAGCTGGGAGTTTCCCGGAGAAAATAACCAGTGCCGGTATTGTTATGAGCCACCGGGCGGAAATGATAGCTGCAATACTGGCAGTATTAAAATGTGGCGCAAGATATGTTCCGGCAGAACCTGGTTTTCCCACAGGCAGAATACATTACATGATGAAGGAAGCAAATGTTGATTTTATCCTCACCGAAATGTCTTTTACCGATAAATTAAACGGTTTTGATGTGCGGCTGCTTGACTGCGAAATATGCGGATTGGAAGCTCCTGCTTCGGAAAAACCGGATGCAGGAAAGCCCAAACTACCCGCCTATGTGCTTTACACTTCCGGCACAACAGGACAGCCAAAGGGAATCTGCGTCACAAACCATAATGTCTGCCATTATGTCAGAGCGTTTGCAAATGAATTTAAGCCAGCCACAAATGATATAATGCTACAATATTCTGTATGTTCCTTTGACATATTTGTGGAGGAAGTTTTTGCAAGCCTGCTGAATGGTGCTGCTCTTGCCATTCCGTCTGCAGAAGATAAAAAAGATGTAAAATCTTTAATGAAATTCGTGGAAAAACATCATGTGACGATGATTAGCGGTTTTCCTTATCTTTTAGCCGAAATGAACCACCTGTCCCGTATTCCGTCCTGCCTGAGGCTTTTAATCAGCGGCGGCGACGTACTCCGTGGGGCTTATGTTGACCGCCTGCTTGAACAGGCAGACGTATATAATACTTATGGGCCGTCCGAAACTACGGTATGTGCTTCTTATTACCACTGTAATGGCGGCACGGTATTACATGACGGTACATATCCTATTGGAAAGCCCGTCATGGGTGCAAAAATCTGTATATTGGACACAGACGGGAACAGACTACCTGATGGGGAAACAGGGGAAATATGCATTTATGGGGACGGCGTTTCTAATGGCTATATAGGAAATCACGCAGAGGAAAACAAAGCGTTTGAACATACACAGGACGGCTGTGTACGCTACCACAGTGGCGATTTAGGCTATTTTCTTCCAGACGGCAATATTGCCTTTCTACACCGCAAAGATACACAGATTATGATATATGGAAAGCGTGTTGAGATTATGGAAGTGGAAGCACGTCTTTACCAATGCAGCGGTGTAGAGCAGGCTGTCGTAAGGGCATTTACGGACGAGGACGGGCTGTCTTATATGACCGCTTATATTGTTCCGGCTACGAAGGACATGAGGGTGTCCGAAGTACGGAAAGAGCTTTCGGAAAACCTTGCCGCTTTTATGATACCAGAGTTTATTGTAAAAATGCCACAAATCCCGCTGAACAGCAACGGAAAGCCCGATACGGCACGGTTGCCAGTAGTTATGAAAGCAGGTGCGTGAGTTATGGAAATCAAAATACGGAAAGCAGAACTAGCAGACATTGACCTGCTGATGAAATGGCGTATGAGGGTACTACATGAAGTTTTTGCTATTCCAGACAACCAGCCCACAAGAGAATTAGAACAGGCAAACAGGATATATTATCAATCTGCATTAAAAGCAGGCACACATATCGCATGCTTTGCCTATAAGGAAAATGAAATTGCCGGCTGCGGAGGTATCTGTTTATATCAAGAAATGCCATCCCCGGACAACCCATCCGGGCAATGTGCGTATTTGATGAATATTTATACCTGCCAGGAATTCCGAGGGCATGGTGTTGGAGAAATGATTGTACGGTGGCTTACCGGGCAGGCGTTTCAAAGAAACATAACAAAAATTTATTTAGAAACTTCTAAACCTGGCAGAACGCTATACGAAAAAACAGGTTTTACTGATATGCAGGATATGATGAAATTGGGCTTTTGAAACCTGCCAAAGTAACAGGTGCAGGCTGTCGTATGTATGACGTCACAGCACTAAGCCGCTTGCAAAGTGTTTTGTTGCTCCGTGAATTAGAGTTTCCTTTAAAATAAATCAAATATATTGACAAAGCAGGCGGAGATGGAACGGCTGACTTTGTCAAGCAGGCTATTGCTGTGTATTGCGGCAAAAAGAAAGTGCAATAACCATGACCAAATTGAACAAGTGGGCAATCACAGTTCATTGGCTCTGCTTTATTTCATAGGATTTTAGGGCAGAAACCTGATGCGGCACTGTTAAAAATCAAAGAATTTATGAGAAAAGCGTACGCTCCGTTATGGGTTGATTATGCCAATAGCTTAATGCCAAAAAAATTTTTGGTTTCAATGTTTATTGACTGTGATAAGTTGCATAAAGTGCTTAGGCAGGAAAAAATCACTTTACTGGACTGACAGCCTAACAAAAACTAAAAATAACCTGCCGCCTATACAGCGGCACATCCAAGCAAGGCAGGACTAAGCGGACAATGTCATTAACTTAACGAGACAAAAAGCTACAAAATATATCACTAATATTGTAGTCCCACCCTATCGTTACCGGACGGGCACAGTGAATAGATGTGTTATGTCTTACCAAGCACTGAATTTGGTGTTTGTTAATGGCAAAAGCCCCTAAGACCTGATAACTTTTTGAAACACCAGGTGTGTGCAAAGGAGATTATAAACACAGAAATTATTTATGCATAAGACAAGGTGGCACTTGGTGCACTTATGAGAAGTTTTGGCGAAACAAAAGTTATTGTGGTTATGAGATACAAAGGAAATAAGTGGCAGTCAAAAATCTTTGCTAAAAAATTCAAAATTGATAGAAGTACAAAATGAAAACAGAAGTTATAAAGAAAAATAATACTTAAGAGAATGAAGGCGGTAAAATAGAACTTTTGCAAGCGGTAAAACCGGTTGAAAAATCATGGATTTGAAAGTATAATTTAAATATATTTAAGTAGATAATTTGGATATAAACCGGCTTTGATAGTGAGGTGGTTGTCATAGAAAACGATATTGAGTATATAAAAGTATTTATGGAATATGAATCTGATGATATGCCTATGGTATATTTTTATGAAGTTGATTTGAATGATGAACGCTTTGCAATTAGAGAGATAGAAGTTTTTGTGAATAGGACAGTAAAGCTTAATGATGACCTGTATTATGATGTTATAGAAGCGTGCCCAATCCCAACAGTTGATGAACTTAATGCAAGGATTTGGGGAGAAGGATTTTATGCAACAATTATTTCTAAAGAAGAATTTGACAAAATATGGATTACTGAAATTTATAACGGAAGTTTGACCGCTGTATAACTTTAAATTTATAGAAAAGTAGAAAAACCGGAATTTGGAGGATTAATAATGAACTGTATCATTAGAAAAATAAGGCAATCAGAAATTCAAGTTTTGTTTGATTTCTTGTATGAAGCAATATTCATTCCTAAGGGTACTGCACCACCACCGAGGGAAATAATTAAACAGCCGGAGCTTCAGGTATATATATCCGGCTTTGGTAAGTGCGATGATGATATCTGCTATGTTGCAGAAGCAGATAATAACATTATTGGTGCTACATGGGTCCGTATTATGGATGACTATGGACACATTGACGATGAAACGCCATCTTTCGCAATATCACTGATTAAAGAATATAGAGGCCAAGGTATTGGTACAGCCTTAATGAAAACTATGCTCAAAGAACTAAAGAAAAGAGGTTATAAACAAACTTCTTTAACAGTACAAAAAGCCAATTATGCTGTAAATATGTATAGAAACGCCGGCTTTGAAACTGTGGACGAAAATGAGGAAGAATATATTATGGTATGCAAATTGTCTGGTTGACAAACTATTATTTTATAAAAATAATTATATATAGTATTTCATGAAACAGATGACGCAAAATTAGTTTCTTTGAAATATGTATTTGATTTGGATAACTCAGTTAGTGATTTAGCAAATATGCCTTGTGGTTATTATGCAACAAGAGAAACACAAAAGGATAATTGGATGATTACGAAGCATTAAATTTGAATTTGAATGAGGAAAATATGACAATAATTAAAGAAAATGAAGGAATAAAATTGATTAAAGATAAAAGCAAATACTATTTAGACTATGATGCTGGGGCACATATGATAAAGAGAAAAAGAATTAAGATTTCTTCCGGTGAAGCGAAAGCATGTCAATATGCAGATGAAGAAATGTATAATACAATTTTGAATTATCAAAATAGAGGAATATATGGGACAGATGCAGAATAAACAATTTGGAAAAATATTAAAGTTATATACCTATTAACGGTGTCAAAAAATTCCGGTTTGTAGAACTGGAAAATCAGGAACTTGTGAGGAATTTTAATATGGTTCATTTACTAAAATATAGGAGTACAAACATCTATTTCATTGACGGCGGTGAGGGGATGTTGGTTGATACAGATTTTGCCAGAACACTACCACAATTTTGCCTGGAAATAAAAAAACTGGTATACTTTTAAAAAATATAAAATATGTGATTGCAACTCATTATAACCCGGACCATATTGGTATCATAAGCGGACTAATGTGGAGTGTATATAAAGAAAACAGATGCGCAGTACATCGAAGTGCTTGTATTTAAGCAAAAAGTTCTCATTTTTGATATGGGCAGCGTCTATGATTTAGTGAGGAAAAAGAAGATAATTTACAACTTGAATTGTTCAGTGGTTCTTGACCTCGGTTGTAAGGAAGCAAAAGAGGGATATTATACAATTGAAGATTTGCTGAAAGGTAATACAAAACAGGCTTATATGGACATTTCCAAAGAAAAGGAAGTGTCTTTTTTTTGCAATAAATAGCCTCTCGGATTCACGAGGAGTAAATTAAAAACTGTATTTTAACAACTGAATATTGCAAAACTTAACTAATGAAAGTTCAAAAAACGAAAAAAG
>JAAWKM010000179.1 GCA_022797375.1 Lachnospiraceae bacterium | reverse complement strand
AAATGCTGTTTTTGCATTTTTCTTGTGTGAAATTGTAATGATTGTCAGACAGCGTTTTTTGCTGTCTTAGAATCATTTTTCACACTAATTCCAGTTATTTTGTGCCAAGAAACGGACGCAGGGTTTCTGTGTCCATGCCAGTATTATTCCATTCCAGAGCACGCTTCCGCTACATCAGCCCACGCATCGGCGCATAAAATCTGAAAAAACCAGATTCAAACGCCGGCGGGGCCAAAGTGCTTCTGTCATGGAATAATACTGGCATGGACATGTGAAACCTGCTGTCTTCTGGCAGACCCATAATTATAACTGGAAATTTTATTGTGTGTTAAATTATTCAGACAAACGGGAGATACTGCGGTATTATTTATATAATAATAAATGTGGTTGTGTGGTATGTAGAACCTGCCACTGTAAATTTACAATAACCCCCGGATAATAAAATTAACAGGTTCCAGTTATATCATTCACTTTGTTAGAAGACAGCAGGTTCCATATGCCATGGATTAATTTTATTCCATGACAGGTGCACTTTAACCCTGCCGGCATTTAAGCCCCTGTGTGGCAGAAGAAACATAAGTTCTTTTTGGGACGCAGGGGCTTTATGTGCCGCTGCGTGGGTTACCGTAGCGCAAGCGTGCCCTGGAGTGGAATAAAATTAATCCATGGCACTGGAAAACCTGCGTCCGTCTTCCAGTACAGGATAACTGGAAATTTTATGAAACGGACGCGACGGCATACATCTCTATATTGACCATTATGCAGCCAGTGTGTACAATATACTTGCATTAAAATTTATCTTAAATTTAACAGGAGGTATTTATTATGGATAATGGTATGTCTATGAAAGATTTTGAGAATGAGCTTGAACGTTCTTTTAAAGTTTTAAAAGAAGGTGATATAATTGATGTAAATGTAATAGGAATATCTGATACAGAAATAACTGTTGACCTGGATTATTATACTGAGGGCATTATCCCGCTTGAAGAGTGCAGCCATGACCCTGCTTTTTCAATTAAGAAAGATATTAATATTGGTGACAGTATTAAAGCAATGGTTATTGACCCTGAAAATCCTGGCGGCAATGTTATTCTTTCTTTAAAAGAAGCTAATGATATATTAATCTGGGATGAATTAAAACAGGACTATAAAAACGGTACTGTTTTTAAGGTAAAAATAAACGAGGCTGTCCCTTCTGGTGTCACAGGATATATCAAAGGAATACGTGCATTTATACCAGCCTCCCAGCTTGCACTCCAGTACGTTGAAGATACAGAAAGCTATGTTGGCATGACTGTTGATGCTGTAATTATAACTGTTGAACCAAATACACACAAACTTGTACTCTCTGCTAAAGCAATAGAAAAAGAGCGTGCGCTTGCTGAAAAGAAACAACAGGCTGGACGCCTGGAAACAGGCTCTATAGCCGAGGGCACTGTTGAAAGGATTGAGTCTTATGGTGCATTTATAAATATAGGCGGAGGACTCACAGGGCTTTGCCATATTTCACAAATAACGAACAAATTTATTAAATCGCCTAAAGAGGTACTGAAACTTGGAAGCACCGTTAAGGCTAAAATCACCGGAATAGAAGGTGACAGGATTTCATTAAGCATTAAAGCCTTAATTGAAGATGAGCCCGGTAATAGTGATGAAGAATATAATATTCCAGATGAATACAAGGCTGGCAGCCAGTCGTCAGGGGGAACAGCAGATGAAAACCCGTTTGCAAAGCTTTTGAAAGATATTAAACTTTAGATTATAATAACATCATGCCAGCATAGCACCAACGAAACTCCCCTGGAACTTTTACATTCCAGGGGAGTAAAAAAGGATTTATGCTAACAAAAGGGAAATACCATTATTTAATAAGGCAGCAGCACAACTGCCAGAACCATTACAAGTACAATTGCCACAATAGTCGGTACTGCTGTACGTTTCAGTATCCTTGTTGGACTTACGCCTACAGTTGATGCAACAATCATTATAACCGCTGCAACTGGTGATATTGTCCTTGAAAGGTTTGCTATCATCTGCATAGGAAGTGTAACTAACATTCCATGTACGCCTGCTGTAGCTGCTATTCCTGGTATCATTGCAATAACTGCATAGAACATAGCCAGACCGCCACCACTAAGTATACCAAAGAGGCATGTAGCCAGTGCAAATATAACCATTGTAACCAGTCCTGCAGAACTTGTATGCTGTACTGCATCTGTAAGGCTGTCAATTACGCCTAAAGCCTGTATACCACTTGTAAATAATGAACCACCAACTACGAGGATTACAACCCTTCCAAAACCTTCACCCATTCCTATAAACATTTCAGAAGAAGCATTTACTACACTCTTGAATTCCCTTGTCCTTACAGCCTCAAATATAATTGCAACAATAAATGATATAAATGTCAGTATAAATACATCCATAGTGATTGATGGTACAACCATTGCAGCAATTCCTACAACAAGGATAAGAAGCAGCGGCAGCAATGGAAGTAACGCATATATTTTAGGAAGGCTGGCATTGTTATCCTGTTTCTTTAACTTAGACTCATCTATCCTTACAAATGCCTTTTCACCTTCTACTTTGTCACAATGGTTCTGCCATATGCAGTGTACAATTGCAAGAATTATTAATACCGGAATAGAAATCCTTGCATGGTACATTACATACTCCATAAGGTTCATTTCCAGGGTTTCTGCTGCAATAACGTTGTCAGCCCCAAGAGGTGTTGGCATAATTGTAGCTGTCATTGCAATAATTCCTGCTGCTGTCATAGAAGAAATACCCATTCCCTGGAGCATTGGGTAAAGAATAGCCATAAGTATAATTGCAAGGCTTGATGCACTTGGTACAACCAGGGACATTAAGTTACCAAGCAAAAATACTATAGGAATAAAAAGTGTCTTGGATTTTATCTTCTTCATAGGTGAAACCAGAATATCAACTGCGACCTGGTTCGCGCCTATTTTATTCATATATCCTGAATATCCAAATAATATCATTAATATAAGGCCTGAACCTGTCATATTTGAAACAATTGTATCTTTCAGTTTCATGAAAATATCAAACCCTACAAATCCTGTGCCCTCCCCTTCTCCATAAAGCGGATGCCCTAAAGCCGCAGCTAAGGCCAGCAGCACAATTCCACCTACTATCAATATTACTGCAGGGTTATAGTTTTTAATGATGAAAAAACCAGCCACCCCTAACACTAATAATACTATTATTGCTTCTACCATATCTTTTCTCCCTTCTTTACTCTTCTGTTATAAAAATATTATTATAGAAGCTGCGAACATAAATATAACACCTGTAACCATAGGTACTGCTGTACGCCGTATAATCCTGACAGGGTCTTCTTTAATTGAACCAGCTACTATCATAACAACTGCTGATACAGGTGACACAGCCCTTAGCAGGTTTCCTGCAAGTGCCATTGGTATGGACAGTGCAAGCACATTTATCCCTGCTGCACCTGCAAGTGGTACCATTAATGGAACCATAGCGAAGAATAACGCTGTCCCGCTTCCGCTTAACATAACAATTAATGCAGTAAGCATCACCATAACTAATGGCAGTACAAATCCCATGCCACGCCCGCTTATTCCAGACATTGCATTCTGTAATGCTGCAATAATGCCAATAGACTGCAGCCCTGTAACAAATGTAGTTCCTGCAACGAGAAGCGCTACTACTGGCATTGCCCCTCCCATGCCATTAAAAAATGATTCTGTATCCTCCAGGGTTTCCTTAACATTTCTTCTTCTGGCTATTTCGCACAAGATAGCAACAACAAACGAAAATAAAACCGATACTTCTACACTTAATGTAATTGTAATTCCTGCTATGCTTTGTAACAAAAATGCAAATATCAAAAGGATTACAGGAAGCAGTGGCAGAACTGCGTATACTGTATGGTAAAGCCTTCCTCCTGGGATTTCTTCAAGCTGTTTTTCACTTGCAGTTCCCACATGGTCCCCTCTCTCCCTCTTATCCTCATGTTTCTGCCAGAAGTAATGTGTTAATGCCATAACAAGAAGTGTTGGCACAGAAACTAATACGTGGTATTTAAATACATAATCACTAGCTGTAAGTCCTGGAAACTCTGCTGTCTTTGCCAGCTCAGCAGCAATTGCAACATTGTCACTTCCAAGTGGCGTTGGCATTACCGTAGCAGATGTTGCAATAACAGCAGCAGCCGCCAGTGGTGTCATCCCTGCCTTTAACATTACAGGGTAAACTGTAGCAAGCAGTATAATTGCAAGATTTGAAGCACTTGGAACAACAAGTGACAGAAAATTGCCTGCAAGGAATACAACTGGTATTAAAATGTGTATTGATTTAATGCCTGCTACTGGTTTTAACAGCGCGCGTACTGTCAGGTCATTTGCCTTGATGCGCGTCATATATGATGAATACCCTCCCAGCATTAAAATAATAAACCCTGATGAAGTTATTATAGATTTAAACTGGTCTGCAACAGCCTTTAACGGGTCAAGCCAGATTACACCAGTTGACACAAACTCTTTAATAGCAATTTCCCTGCCGCTAAAAATTGCAATATACATTAGCAACATTCCCATAAGGAATAATGATATTTTTATATCCATCTTTTTAATAAGCATTATTACCACAATGCCTGTTGCTATAACTGCAGCAATATACATCATAACCATATCTGTGCCACACCCTTCTCCATTTTTGTTAAATGCACCTGCCTACATATTCCAAAAACCATTTTCTGAACTTTTCACCATCAATATCTGTGCACACCTTTGCATTTGGCTTCTGTTTAAGATATCCTTTTAAATCAACTACAGTACATCCCCTTGTCATGCTTCCTGCAAGTTCAATATCCACAAATGTTTCTTCAACAGTAAATAATTCCGGACAGAGAAGGTAAGCAACTGCACAACTGTCATACATTTTAAGCCCTGTACCAAAAGTACCACCACGGTATTTCTTAAACAGGCTGTAAGCCATTTCACCAGTCCTGCCCATTTCCAGAAGTTTTGCGCTGTCTTCTGGATATACAAGTGCTTTCCAGCCTACATCCAGCCCTGCCATTACTATTGGCAGCCCGCTGCTAAATACAATTTTGGCTGCTTCAGGGTCTGTTGCAATATTAAACTCTGACATTACACCTCTGTTGCCCCTGCTTGCTGAACCTCCCATCATTACGATTTCCTTAATATTGCCTTTTACCTCTGGGTACATTGTAAAAAGGAGTGCAACATTAGTTAATGGTGCAATTGGCACAAGTGTTACTGGTTCTGCACTCTCCATAATTACACGGCGCATTGCATTTACTGCATGCTCCTCAAGCAGAAGCTCTTTCTTTGGCTCTGGAAAATCATAACCTTCCATGCCTGTCACACCATGTACATTAGATGCGTCCACAAACGGCTCAATAAGAGGCCTGTCTGCACCTGCTGCCACTGGAATGTCCTTTTCCCAGAATGACAACAGTTTCAATGCGTTGTTTGTCACATTTTCCAATGATACATTCCCTGCAACTGTTGAAATTAATTTTACTTCCAGTTCCTCTGAGAATAATGCAATTGCAATTGCTAATGCATCATCAATACCTGGGTCAGTATCAATAATAATTGGTCTTTTTTCCATAACTATATCCTCCTTTTAATAAATTGCTACTATATTAACAGTGTTCCGTCAGTATGCCTGTCCAGATATTGTGTCATCCCGCTCCCCTCATTCTTATATGGCCTTACATGGAAACCAAACTTCTCATAAAATTCTTCCTTGCCATTTAATGACATAAGCCCTGCATATGCATTATCTGTACCTGCACGCCTGATATATTCCATTAGTTTTTCCATAACCAGCGTACCAATTCCTTTTCCCTGCCTGTCCGGGACAATAGCTACATCTTTAATAAAAAATGCCACCCTGCCATCTCCTATCACCCTGCCAATACCTACTGGCCGGTTCTTTTCCCATACAACAACAGAAAATAATGTATGCTTTAACGCTATTTCCACATCTTCTCTTTTGTACTCCTCCATACCTACACTTTTTCTTACTGACTCATATATCTCTGGCGTTACCCCGTTTAACTCTGCCCATATTCCATCACGTATAGCATGGGTGCCGTTTTTGCCAGAAGATACTTGCCCATCTGTTATTTCCTGCATCCCCGTCCCCTCACTTTACTTTGAAATCCAGAACCTCTTCTTTCACTGGAATAGACATTGCTGCACCTTTTCTGGTTACAGCCAGGGCAGAAGCTTTAGATGCCATATCCAATGCTTCTTTTACAGGCATGCCTCCAAGCCTGCCTGCCATAAAATAACCTGTAAATGTATCACCTGCGGCTGTTGTATCTGTCACATCTGCCTTATACGCATCCTGCCATACAACACCTTCCTTTCCTGTATATACAGAACCTCTTTCACCAAGTGTCAGCACAATTTCTGCACCAGGAAATTTCTCACCAAGCCGTTTTATTAATGTCCCGCCATCTGCCTGTACGCCTGCAAGTGCTTGTCCTTCCCCTTCATTTAAAATAAAACAGTTAATATAATCCAGATTTATTTCAAAAATTTTATCATTTACTGGCGAAGGGTTTAAAACAATATTCATCCCCCTTTCATGTGCCTTGTCTGCAATATAAGGAATTTCATTAATTTCATTCTGCAGGACAAGCCAGTCCCCACTGCCAAACTCTTTAATTACATTATCCGCAAACTCCCTGGTGATTTCCTGGTTTGCACCGCCGTACAGTATAATACAATTATCCCCTGCACTATCATTCTGTATAATTGCATGGCCTGTACGCACATTCTGTA
>JAAWKM010000178.1 GCA_022797375.1 Lachnospiraceae bacterium | reverse complement strand
AAACATTTTCCGGCAAGTGTACTTGAAGTTGTAATGTCAGGTTTCTTAAACAGAATGAACGGAAAGCCTTTATTTAGCTTGCGTGAGAAAAAGCAGGCATTAAAAAATCTTGACAGGATGGAAATACTTGATTTAAAGAACCAGTGCTATGGTGAGCTTTCAGGAGGCCAGCAGCAAAGGGTACTGCTTGCAAGGGCGCTTTGTGCAGCGGAGAAAATACTTGTGCTTGATGAGCCGGTTACAGGGCTTGACCCTGCGGCTGCATCGGCTCTTTATGGTATTTTACAGGACTTAAATAAAGAGGGTATGGCAATTGTAATGGTCACGCATGATTTAAAAAATATAGTAAACAGGGCAGGCAGGATATTGCATATAAATGAGGGTGGGTATTTCTATGGTACTGTAGATGGGTATATGGATTCTGATTATTCAAAAATATTTGTATAAAAATCTATTTATAAATATTTTATAATTGTTATAAAGAAAGAGGTAGTATATGGAATTAATTTTACAGATGATGTCATATCCATTTATTGTAAGGGCATTTATTGTCGGAATACTTGTATCGTTGTGCGCTGCGCTTCTTGGTGTAAGCCTTGTATTAAAACAATATTCAATGATTGGTGACGGGCTTTCACATGTTTCTTATGGTGCACTTTCTGTAGCTGTGGCATGTGGAATTGCCCCACTTAAGCTGTCAATACCAGTTGTTATTGCAGCAGCATTTATTTTGCTTAGAATGAATGAAAATGGTATTATGAAATCAGATGCTGCTATTGCTGCAATGTCTGCATCAGCCCTTGCAATAGGTGTTACTGTAACATCATTTACAACGGGAATGACAACAGATGTATGCAGTTATATGTTTGGAAGTATACTTGCAATGTCACAGGAGGATGTGGTTTTAAGTGTAATATTATCAGTTGTGGTACTTGTTTTATTTATATTTTGTTACCACAGCATTTTTGCTGTAACTTTTGATGAAAGTTTTGCAAGGGCAACAGGTGTGAAAGTTTCATTTTATAATACAATGATATCTGTCCTTACTGCTGTAACTATTGTACTTGGAATGCAGATGATGGGTGCAATGCTTATTTCGAGCCTTGTGATATTCCCGGCACTTTCTTCTATGAGGCTTTTTAAAAGTTTTAAAGGAGTAATGTTATCATCGGGGATACTTGCAGTAGTATGTTTCTGTACAGGAATAATTATTTCATATAGTTATTCAACACCAGCGGGAGCAAGTGTTGTTCTTGCAAATCTTTTTATGTTTATAATATTTCTTGTGTTACAGAGGCTTAAAATATTAATTAAACCAATGTAATATTAAAAAATCCTGCCAGAAGAAGTAAAGGTTTATTCTGGCAGGATATGAGTATAAGTTTTTATGTTTATATGTAATTATTTTATAAAAGCAGGGTTATATTTTCTTTACAGGAATCCACAATTCACAGAATACCCCACTTTCACCATTTTCAAAATATATTTCAAAGTCTGTATCTTCTGTCTGTATATAGCCTGTCTGTGGTATAAACTCTTTAAAAAATTTATCCCAGGTTTCACCAATACATTCCCCGTCAGAACCAATGCACTTGAATACTGCATAATCAGCAGGATTTGTTTCCCATATGGAATAGCCATTATTTAAAAACTTATTAAGTTCAGTAATATTGGTATTTTCATCAATTATTATACCAATGCCATAATTAAAATGTGTTTCGTTTTCTTTAGCAGGGCTGCATAAACCATATACATCCCTTTTTCCTTCTGGACGGAGAAGTTTTAGAGTTCCAATAAGGTCTTTTTCATAACATTCTGTCCAAAAAGAGGGTATACTGTTGTCATTATCATCATTAATAATTTCATTAGAAAAAGCTTTTACAAGTGCAATAAATTTCTGGTATTCTGTGTGTTCCATTCTGTAATCCATAATATTACCACCTTCCATTTTGATTTTTATTACAAGGGGGTTAAACAAATGAAGGCTTGTACCCTTTTGTTTTGCCTGTTTTGGTGTTGAACCATGAAAACGTGAAAAGGCTTTGGAAAAACTTTCAGGTGTTTCATATCCATATTTATATGCTGCTTCAATTACTGAAATCCCAGTTGCCTGGAGTTCCTGTGCTGCCAGTGTAAGACGCCTGTTCCTGATATATTCATTAGCTGTCATTCCAGTAATAAAACTGAACATCCTGTGGAAATTGTAGCCTGACATATGTATGCTGTCTGCCACATCAATGTAGTTAATGTTTTCATAAATATGTTCTTCCATATAACATATTGCCTGTTGTATAAGCTGTATAGACATTTTATTTAGCCCTCCTTGTATAAAAATTATAATTGTATATTGTAAGAAAATCCTGTCCAGGCTTGCACAAATTTAATCCATAATATTAATAACTGATATTAATAACTTTTAATATTATAAAGTATTGTTGTAGAAATTTCTATATACAGAATTTTTACGTAAATAAGGAATATTTTATTACAGAAAAAATATTAAAAGATTATACAATTTATTTAACAGAAGAAGAAAAAAGCAAAGCAACTATCAGCAAATATATGTGTGATATTAAAAAACTGGTAAAATATGCTGATGGACGTGGCCTTACAAAGGAACTTGTAATTGCTTATAAGGAGGATTTAAGGACAGGTGGGAAATATAAACTTTCAAGTATTAATTCATTTTTAATTGCGGCAAACAGGCTTTTTGAGTATATGGGCTGGTACAATTTACGGGTTAAAACATACCATATACAGAAAGAAGTGTTTATGCCTGGAAACAGGGATTTGTCAAAATCTGAATATAAAAGGCTGGTACAAGCAGCATTACGAAAGGGCAAAAAGAGGCTTGCCATGATTATACAAACTTTATGTTCAATGGGGATACGTGCTAGTGAACTTTCAGGCATAACAGTAGAATGTGTAAAGAATGGCATAGCAGAAATTTTTTGTAAGGGTAAACACCGTAAAGTATTAGTTCCAAAGAAAATGAGGAAATTATTACTCAAATATATAAAAGAAAATAATATTGACAGTGGTGCTGTGTTTTGTACATCAAGTGGAAAGGCAGTTGACCGCAGTAATGTGTGGAGGGAGATAAAAGCACTTGGGAAAGAAGCATGTGTACAGGATAAGAAGATATTTCCTCATAATTTAAGGCATTTGTTCGCAAAAACATTTTATGAAAAAAATAAGGATTTGGCAAAACTTGCTGATGTACTTGGCCATAGCAGCATAGAAACAACAAGGATCTATATAAAAACATCATGTAATGAGTACCAGAGGCAAATTGACCTTATGGGGCTTGTATAATAAAAATACAACATAATAAATATTATGTTGTAACAGCGCCTTTTTATATTATATCTTGTTTATACCATAAATTCAAGAAAAATTTATTTATTATTATTTAATTTTTGTATACATAGTTTATCGTCTGTTTTTAGAAAAGTCTTTAATTCTTTATATTTCCATGTTAAGTAATACAACATAATATTTATTATGCTGTACTATGTATTACTCCAGGAATGTTTTTTACATTCCTGGACAGGAAAGAGAGACATGTATATATGGACAATTTACTGGAAAGAAGACTGGAAGATATTGCGATAAAGCATGATGGGGTTTAATTATGAAAAACAAAAAAATAATAGAAATACTATATTATATATTCCGTATATTTCCAATAAAGAGAAATAAAATTGTATTTTGTAATTATGTTGGAAAGGGTTATGGCTGTAATCCTAAGTATATTGCAGAGGAACTTATTGCAAGAAAACATGGTATTGATATAGTTTGGATGACAAAAGACACTTCATTATTTTTTCCCGGAACAATACGTGTTGTAGAATGGGAGTCCTTAAAGGCAATATATGAACTGGCCACAGCAAAGGTATGGGTGGATAACCAGAGAAAGCTGCCCTATAACAGAAAAAGAAAGGGACAATATTTTATTGAAACGTGGCATGGCGGGACGCCGTTGAAGAAAATCGGGGCAGATAATCCTTTGAATAAAAATGATTTACCATATAAAAAGACATCTTTTCATATGGATAAAATTACAGATGTTATGGTAGCAAGCTGTTTATGGTGCAGTAAAATTTACAGGAGTGCATTTTTATATACTGGTGAAATAATGGAGTGTGGGTATCCAAGGAATGATATCTTAGTAAAAGATACTGATGTATACCATCATAAAATCAGAAAGAATTTTAATTTAAATAAAAATATACATATTGTAATTTATGCCCCTACATACAGGAAAGGCAGAAAAACAGATATGTATATGGTTGATTACAAAATATTGCTTAGTGCTTTACAAAAAAGGTTTGGCGGGGAATGGAAGGTTTTAGTGAGGCTACATCCAACTATGTCAAATAAGGACAGTGAACTGGAGTATAGTGGAGATGTAATTAATGCTTCAGGATATGATGATATGCAGGAACTTATGGCAGGTGCAGATGTTCTTGTATCAGATTATTCTACTATTATAGGGGAGTTTCCATTATCAGGAAAACCTGTATTTCTTTTTGCAACTGACAGGGAAAGATATGCAGCTGAAAGGGATTTTTATTATGAATACGATAAGCTGCCATTCCCATTTGCTGCTTCAAACAGGGAACTTGCAGTTAATATAGAAAGTTTTAATGAGGAAAAGTACAAAGAGGATTTAAAATTATATTATGACAAAATAGGAAGAAGAGATTTTGGTAATGCTGCTGGAAAAGTAGCAGACAGAATTGAAAAAGTAATGCAATTATAATTAACATAAATATATAAACCAAGAAGTGAGGAAATACAGAATGAATATATTGTGTGGTGCAAGTATTTTTGCGAAAGAAGTAATTAAAGAATCAGACATTTTATTCCAGTATGTATGTGATAATGATGAATCTAAGATAGGAAAATTATGGGAAGGAATAGAAATAATACATTATAATTTAATAGAAAAATTAATTAGCCAGAGTGGAGTCTGTATGTTTTTGGCTAACAGGTATGCATCCGGGACAGTTAAGAAGTTAGAAAAGTATTTTGAAATGCCAGGTTTTAAATTGTATGGATTTATCTCTGATGATTACCAGGTAACTGAAATTACAAGTATAATGGATTATTATGAGAAATGTAATCTGATTAAGTATACGATGGGGAAAATAGCATCTATGATACCGTGCAAAGGTTCTATTGATGACAAGGTTTTAATCTATACTATGAGAAAGGTTGGAACTACCAGTATTCACAGGGCGGTAGAAAGAAGCCTTGGCAGTCCCCAGCTGTTTTTACATACCATGTTTGATGGAACAGAGTACAGAGATGAAGTGAAGAAACTGCTGGAAATGACTCCAAGGTTTCCGTATTACAAAGTAGTGCCAGAACTTATTAAGAAAAATATTAAGGAAGGTAAACAGATTAAAGTTATAACATCTGTAAGAGAACCTGTTGCAAGGAATATATCACAGATGTTTTTTGACCTTCCAGTAATGCTTGGAACTGTTGAGGCTGTAACTAATACCAGAAAACAAAATGAAGCAATGGCTGAAATTTTTGAGGATATATATTACAGGCTGATTGACCATGATTTTATTTTAAACTGGTTTGATTTGGAGGTAAAAAGAGCGTTAGGTATTGACATATATGAATACAGTTTTGATAAAGAGAATGGCTATATGGTAATAGAAAAAGAAAATATACAACTGCTTGTACTTAAACTGGAAAAATTAGATAGTTGTGAAGGCATTATTGGTGAATTTATAGGAAACAGGGATTTTAAACTTATAAAAGAAAAATCTTCAGAAGATTACTGGTATAAACCATTATATGATTTATTCAGGGAAAAATTTATACCAAATAAAGAATACCTGCAAAAAATGTATGGAAGCAGATTTATGAAACATTTTTATACAGATGAAGAAATAGAAGGTTTTTATAAAAAATATAACAGGATATAAGGAGAAAAAAAGTGAATATAGGTCTTATAATTGCAGCTGGGAGCGGAAGGCGGATGTACCAAGATATACCCAAACAATTTATAAATGTATATGATAAACCTGTAATTATTTATACATTAGAGAGTTTCCAGAAACATCCACAGATAGATGCACTGGAAGTGGTATGCCTGGATGGATGGCACGATATTTTAAGGGCGTATGCAAAACAATATAATATAACAAAATTAGAATGGATTGTGTCTGGTGGCAGCACTGGGCAGGAATCTATACGGAATGGGGTATATAACTTAACAGGAAAATGTTCAGATGATGATATTATTATATTGCATGACGGAATACGTCCTATGGTTGATGAAAGCCTGGTTTCTGATGTAATAGTAAAGTGCAGGGAATATGGAAATGCAGTTTCAGCGCTTCCATATAATGACCAGATATTTGTAACCCATGATGGACAGACGGCAAATAGTTATATTAAAAGGGAAAGAGTAAGAAGGGTACAGACACCACAGGCATATAAATATGGAAAACTTCTAAGTGCATATAAAGAAGCTTTTTCAAAAGAAATAGGTATATATGGTTCAGCTTATACAAATACAATGATGGCAGACCTTGGGGAAACATTATATTTTGCTGCTGGTTCTGAAAAAAATATTAAACTGACTACAAAGGAAGATTTACAATTATTTAAAGCATATATGAAGATGGAAAACAGCAGCTGGCTTAAATAGATATAAAGGAGGTTTAAAAATGTTTTTTAAGAGCCAGGAATACCAGAAAGAATTAAAAGGTATAGCAGATATAATCCCATCAGCTGGGTTATTAAGAAATAAAGATATTCTAATAACAGGTGCAACAGGTATGATAGGTTCTGCTTTAGTTGATGTATTATTATATCTTAATAAAAATTATGGATACTGTATTAAGGTTTATGCGCTAGGGAGGGATATAAAGAGACTTGAAGAAAGGTTTGTTTCATATAAGCAGGAAGATGGCTTGCATTTATTAGAACATAATGTTATTTCTCCATTAGTTATGGATAAAGTTCCTGAATATATAATACATGCTGCCAGCAATGCGCATCCATATTTATATGAATCTGAGCCTGTTGAAACATTATTGGGTAATGTTGAAGGAACACACAATATGCTTGAGCTTGCAAGGTCAGGAAAAAATTCAAGAATGCTTTTTATTTCATCTGGTGAAATATATGGGCAACTGGGTGAAACTGATATACCAGTTTCTGAAGAAGCAAGCGGGTATGTTAATACAATGGAATTCCGTTCATGTTATCCATCAGGAAAAAGGGCAGCAGAAACTTTATGTGCTGCATATGCAAAACAATATAATACAGATGTTGTTGTAGCAAGGCCGTGCCATATTTACGGCCCGACAGCTTTATCTTCTGACAGCAGGGCAGCAAGCCAGTTTATCAGACAGGCTTGTTTAAAAAAAGATATAATTATGAAAAGCAGCGGATTGCAGCGGAGGTCATATTGTTATGTGGCAGACTGTATAAGCGCAATACTTTTTATACTTTTAAAGGGTGGCCATTCCCAGGCGTATAATATAGCTAATAAGGAATCAAATGTTACAATACGTGGATTTGCTGAAAAAGTTGCAAAATATGGGGAAAGCAGGGTTATCTTTGAAAAACCTGCAAAGACAGAAAAAGCAGGATATACACCTATTATACATGCAGTATTTAATTCGTCAAAATTGGAGAATTTGGGCTGGCAGGCGCAGTATGGTATAGATACAGGAATAAGAAATACAATAGAAATTCTTAATGGACTGGAGGTGGTATAATGCCGGTTTATATAACACCAGAGAAAATATCATATTTTATTTATATGCTTAACCAAAAAAATAAAAATGCCAATACTATAGCGGCTTATAGCAATAATATAAAAAAACTGGTTTTATTTCTTGATGGTTCTGAATTATCAAAAGAGCAGATGTATGCTTACAGGGAATGGCTTAACAAAAGTGGACTGAAAAAGCGGACAATAAATGCTTATATTTCTGCAGCAAATTGTTTTTGTGAAATCATGGGATGTCATGAAATTAAAATAGAATTAGAGCATTTGCCATATGAAGAATTTCAGAATACAATGCAGATTCCAGTGTCAAATTATAGAAAAATAATATATATGGCATTGCAGAATAATAATGAACGGCTTGCTATGATAATACAAGTATTATGCCATACAGATTTACGTTTTTGTGAATTGCAGTATTTAACGGCAGAAAGTATAGAAAAGGGGTATACAGAAGTTATAAGAAAGCATGAAAAGGTTAAATTATTTATACCAGATGTAGTTCTAAGGGATTTAAAAGAATATATGAAACACCAGAAAATATTATCTGGAATGATATTTTGTACTAGAAATGGTTCTATGGTAAACCGTTCTAATTTCCGTAAAGAGTTAAAAAGAATCTGTATACTTGCAGGTATTGATGAAACTAAAGTTTCTATACAAAATGTTAAAAATGTAGTTCTTGATTCATGTCCATATTATAAATTAAGTTAATTATAAAGGAGAAATTTATGCAGGTATATAATCCAGAAAGTATTATAGAAAATGATGACAGGAAAAAAATATTAATTACAATTCTTGGAAATATTAATCTTGGAGGAGGCATAAATGCTTTTTTCTACAATATGTTATCAAATATGGATTGTAATGCTTTTTGTATACATATATATGTGCCAGGAATAATTCTTACTTACCAGCTTGCAGATTTATTTAAAGAATTAGGGGCAGTAATTTATACAGGAGGTAAAAAAGGAGAGCCGTTCAGGGAAACAGTCTGGCAGGATTTAGAATATCTTACAAGTTTGAATCATTATGATGTAATACATTCTAATAGTGGGAAAATATGGTTCCAGTATTATGCCTGTTATTTTGGCATTAAAAATAATATACCTAAAAGAATTGTACATTCACATAATGCACTTTTGCCAAGAATAAAACAAGAAGTACAAAAACAAGAGGATACTTACCGTGAATATATATTAGAAAATGCAACAGATTTTCTGGCATGCTCAGAAAAGGCTGCAATATGGATGTTTGGATTACAATTTAGAGATTATACTATTATAAATAATGGCATTGATTTAGAAAAGTATAAATACAATAAAGATATCCATATAAGATACCATAAAGAACTTGGAATAGAAGATAAATTTGTTGTAGGGCATGTTGGCAGGTTTGCTAAACAAAAAAATCATACATTTTTGATTGACATATTTAAAGAAATTACCATATGCAATGAAAATAGTATTTTATTAATGGCAGGAGATGGAGAGCTTTTTGAAGAAATAAAGTATAAAGCAGAAGTGTAT
>JAAWKM010000177.1 GCA_022797375.1 Lachnospiraceae bacterium | reverse complement strand
CTAAACATTATTCCATGACAGGTGCACTTTGGCATCGCCGGCGTTTGAATCCCGTACTTTGGGATTTTATGCGCCGCTGCGTATGCCAACGTAGTGCAAACGTGCCCTGGAATGGAATAATTTAGCTGGACATGGAAACCCTGTGTCCGTCTGCTAGCACAGGATAACTGGAAATTTTATAAAACGGACGTGAAAACCCTGCAAAGCCAGAAAAATATATGCCTCGCAAGCTTTAGCTATTATAAAACAGGCATACCAGGGACTAGTTACCGTTGCCCGTGTACACTAAGATTTATAGCATTATTGTTTTGGTTACATGCCTCGGTTGTGACTATGTACCAAAAAATGTAATAAAATTTTTAATAAAAGTGGTAGCTTTTTTTTAGATAGTGTGTTATTATAAGCAATGACAATTGAACCTATCCTTTCTTTTTCCAGAAAAGCTTGATTTAATTAAACGCAGGCAGTTCTGGTATCGTAGCTATATTGCTGCGCAGGGATTTGGTAATAAGACTTGATATCTATTGTAAAGTAGTAATCACTACCTAAATTAAGATGTTGCATTAATGAGAAAGATGAATCAAAAAGAGCCTGTCTCTTTTATGCCTTATTGCCTTGCCTGCATGTGAAATTCCAGGTGGATTATTCACTTTGCAATTGATATAGATACATGATAATTAAATTAAAATTAATGAGAAGAAAGGTGGAAATGTCTATGAAGTTTTTTAGACAGACGAAGGAAACAAAGCGTAAGTTAAGTTTCTTCATGGCTTTAGCAATGGTTATTTCATTGTTACCAGTATCACCAGTAGCTAAAGCAGCAACAAATGACCCTAAAGTTGTGGTTGAGTGTAAAATAGACCACGCAAAAGCAACTGTAAAGGGTAATTCAACTTCTGGAACTGCAATTGTTACTATTACTGCTGACACGGGATATAAGTTCGATGATACTAGTAATATCGAAGTTACAACAGCGGCGTCTGTTGGTTCATCAGTAAATTGCACTGTATCTGCTGTAACAGACAGTTCTATGGAAAATAACAGCAAAGTTGTTATAGAAAAGCCAGTAAAATCTGGTGATACTGTTTATACATGTACAGTAAAAAATATCAGTGCTGATATTAATTTAGTGGTAAATGGAAAGGCTGTAGCGACTACTACTCCTGATCCTACAGCTGCTCCTGCACTTGATCGTACTGTTACAGTTACCAAGACCAATGTTGATGAAAACATTACATTAACTGTAAACAAAACAACAATTAATAAAGCTACACAGGAACTTACAGTTAAAAATGGTGTAACAGTACCTGTTGAAATTGCACCAGCGGAAAATTATATTTGGGATACTGACCCAGAAGTGAAAGTTGATGGCACTGTAAAAGCTTTGGATAAGTCAAGCACTACATATAAGACAAGTGTTGTGATTTCTAAAAATACAACCATTGCAGTATCTGGTGGTTCTGTAATTTCAGTTAGTAATGTAACAGATAATATGCCTAGTGCTGAGCCTGCAGAAGGTAATATGGAAAATTCTAGCATAACGATACCAAATGAGGTTAAGAACAGCATTGTAAATACTATTATAGATAAGCTGCTTGAGGCTAATGCTGGTATGACTAAGGGTGCTATTATTGCAGAATTAGAAAAGTCTGAAGCAAATATAACAACAAATTATAAAGTTAGTGAAGCTACTACTCCTGAAGCAATTACTGAAGCAAAGACTAGTGTAAAAAGTAAATTTTCTAGTTTATCGGAAGCGCTTTCAACAATACTTGGTGAAGATGCAAATGAAGAAACTTTCAAGACTGCTTTAGATGATGGCTATGTTGTTGATATCGATATAAATGTAACATATACGTTTAAGGGCACCTCTATGACAACAACAATTTCTGTTCTTGGCGATGAAGTAACAGTTAGTATGCCAGTTCCTACTAACCTTAAAGACAAAGATACTTCAAAAGGAAGTTATGTTGTATTCCGAATCCATGATGGTGAAGTAACTGTTATCCCTTGTAAATTAGAAAATGGTAAACTTATATTTACAAGTGACAAGTTCTCAAAATATGTTATTTCATTTGTTGAAAAGGAAACTAAAACTCCGACTCCTTCACCTACTGGTGGAAACAACTCAGGTAGTATAGGAGGCATAGGTGGTGGTTACATACCTTCAACTAGTGCTACACCAGCTCCTTCTGCAACAGCAGCTCCTTCTGCTTCACCTAGTGCAGACCCAAGTGCTTCACCTAGTGTAGATGCAACAGCATCTCCTTCTGAATCAGGTGCTCCATCTACTGGTGACAACACAACTGAGCCTACTAAAGCTCCAGCAGCTACAGATAAGCCAGCTGATGATGATAAGAATACTGGTTCAACAACTGTTAAAGTAGGCAAGAAAGCTACAGTTAGTGGTTCACAGTACAAAGTAACAGCAGTAAAGGGTACAAGAACTGTACAGTTTACAAAAGGCAAGAAGAATGCTAAGAGCGTTGTAGTTCCTTCAACTGTCAAAATTAGTGGTAAAAACTATAAAGTTACAACTATTGCTAAGAATGCATTTAAGGGCAATAAGAAACTTGCGAAAGTTACAATTGGCAAGAATGTTAATAAGATTGGTGTAAGCGCATTCCAGAACTGCAGTAAGTTAAAGAGCATTATTATTAAGAGCACAAAACTTACAGCTAAGAAAGTTGGTAAGAACGCATTTAAGGGCATCAACAAGAAAGCAACATTCAAAGTGCCAAAGAGCAAGGTTAAGGCATATAAAAAGATTGTTAAAGCTAAAGGCGCAGGCAAAAACGTTAAGGTGAAAAAATAATTTTTTTACAATTCTATATGCAGCATCTGGGAGATAATCCCAAAAGTACCACCAGTAATTTTTACTGGTGGTATTTTTTACTTTACATTACAATATTTCCATAAAAACTTTTATATGGTAAAATTAAGATAAATTTTGGAAATGAGGATAAAGCAATGAGACTTAGAAATGTTAAAGGCTCACATGAGCTTATTATAGATAATCCATACACAATACAGGCAGACGGGGCAGACCCGGCGGATTATAAAGGATTGTGGAATAAGAACTTTTTCCATAACAACAATCCAATCCATATTGAAATAGGAATGGGAAAGGGACAGTTTATAACAACCCTTGCTGCCAGTAATCCTGGTATTAATTATATTGGCATTGAAAAATATTCAAGTGTACTTGTAAAAGCATTTAGAAAGAGGGAACAGCTTGGAACAGATAACCTTTTATTTATAAGAATGGATGCTGAAAATATAACAGATTTTTTTGCACCAGGAGAAACAGACAGAATCTACCTTAACTTTTCAGACCCCTGGCCAAAGGACAGACATGCTAAAAGGCGCCTTACCTCAAGGCAGTTTCTGGAACGCTACAATATAATACTTTCTGAAAATGGATTTGTCCAGTTTAAAACCGACAACCGCCCGCTCTTTGATTTTTCTGTTGAAGAAGCAAAAGAAGCTGGATGGTGTCTTGATGAAATAAATTATAATCTCCACCAGGACGGACCAGCAGAGAATAATGTTATGACTGAATATGAACAGAAATTTTATAGTCTTGGCAGTCCTATATATAAGCTTACTGCACACAGGCAGAGATAATATTTACTCTGCCTGTTCCCACTCTTCCAGTGCCTTTATATTCCTGCCATGCAGCTTATATTTAATAAACTTATTGGCAAGGAAACCTGCTACCGCCACAACAGGTACTCCTATAAACATTCCAAGGACTCCAAAATATGCACCACCAACAGTTATTGCAAATATTACCCACATAGGGTTAAGCCCTGTAGACTGGCCAAGAAGACGTGGTCCCAGTACAAGCCCGTCAAACTGCTGCAGCACAAGTATCATTATTACAAATATAATTGCCTGTTTAGGGCTTGTACATAAGTAAATCAGCACACCTGGCACAGCCCCTATAAATGGCCCGAAATAAGGTATCATATTGGTTATCCCTACAATAACACTTATTAAAACGGAATATGGAAGCCTTAGTATATTCATAAGTATGCAGCAGATACACCCTATTATAAGGGAGTCTATTGCCTTGCTTATAAGAAATGCACTAAATATATCATTGCATTCCCTGAATGTATTACAAATAGCATCTCCCTTCTCCTCTTCAAACAAAGCGTATACAAATCTTTTTGCCTGGTATCTGAATAAATCCTTCCCATTAATCATGTATATTGAAATAAAAAGTGCAAGTAATATATTAACAAGCCCTCTGACTATTGAAACCGAAACTGAAAAAATCATAGGGACTACATTACCTACTATATTTGTCCCATAATCAACAATATCCGGAACCATTTCATTAAGCCTGTCAGTAACCACATTAACATCTATTGCAGGGTACTTCTGGTGGAGTTCCTTTAACATACTAAGTATATGTGAATAGACAACCGGAACATTTGATGCCAGTTCTGATATACTCTCCCCTGTCTGTGGTATTACAAATACAAATGCTATTATTATAAAACCAACCAGTGTTATATAAGCAAACACCATCGCCAATACCTTAGCAAATTTTTTATGTCCGCCTTTTGTAATATATTTAAGAATAAACCCTTCATATTTTACAACTATTGGTGAAACAAAATATGCAATAAGCACTGCCGCAAAAAATGGTGACAACACCCCGAACAAATTATAAATAAACTTCTTTGTATCTGTCCAGTTATTTATTAACATATATATAATTGTACCAAAAAATATTACTAACAGAACATATAAACATATATTTGCATATTTATGGTCAATCTTAAAGAACCTGCCATGCTTTTTGTCTTCCTTCTTTTCTGTTATAATACCAGCCTTGGAATCTTTACTGTTATCTTTCACTGGAATTTTACTGGTTCTGTTATCCTTTTTACTAATATCTCCATTAACTGTTTTTGACATAACACCATCCCGCCTGTACTTTACAAAATTTTATATTTAACAGTATAGCTCTAATATTCTCTTTTGCAAACAGTTTATAATTAAATTTAATGAATACTTAAATATTTAAAAACACTGTTCCGCTTATTTAATCCTGTCATTTATTAATTTGTTCATTTTTTAACCATTCTAAAACATTTTTCCAATTCCGCAACCTATGTCTAACCATTCTATTGGTATGGAAAATGCCGTATGGACAATTCCTATTATTTGTTTGAAATATTCTTCATAATATGGGAGAGCAGCTACTATGTTTTTATCATATTTTTCTGGTGAAAAAGCTTGTCTTCGTAACATATAAACACCTACTCAAAGTTATCTAAATAGCGCTGCAACTTTTCCGCAAGTTTTCCAATATGTATGCCATCAACAAATGAATGATGCACTTGTACGGAAAAAGGCATACAGATTTTTCCGTCTTTTTTATAGAATTTTCCCCAGTCAAACAACGGAGTGGCATTATCCTTTTTTCCAGATTCAGTATGAGAAATATGAGTATATGATACCCACGGAAAAGGAGAAAACTGATAAATATCATTTGCCATTGGCGAGGCGAAATAATTTGTCTGATTTTCCTCTGTCTTTTTCGCTAAAGCAACATAATCTTCAATCGTTTCCTGCATAGGAACATTAACCACCTTAAAAAGTTCTGTGGTTTCATCAAGGTATGTAAATGATGTATTGATTATTTCAAAAATGACAGGTTTTCCCTCCACAAACCGACAGCGAAATTCCCCAATTTCGTTTGCACATTTCGTTACTGCATACACAAAAGAGAATGTGAATGAAAATCGCCGTTTCTTTACCCCGGAGAGAAAATTTGTTATGTCTACATCAAAAGTAACACAATACTGCGGTTGAACACTATTTCTAAACACTTCGCAATGCATGGCTCTTTTCCATGTAGATACATCAATATACTTCATAAACCGTCCTCCTTATATAATTTTTATAATATTATATCCTATGTGTTGTATGATGTCAATACGATGTAGTATGTCTTTATTTAAAGAAAAGCACCTGCTTTTATCGCAAGTGCTAAATTCTTATTCAATATCCAATTCTTTTATAGCGTGCATAATATGAATCCTCATGGCATTCTTTGCCCCTTCCGCATTTCGTTGTTCCAGAAATTCCATTATCATCCTATGGTCACCTATTGTGCTGTTAATTGCTTTTTCGCTCTGAGCGGATAGTACAACTCCTTTTGAAATGGCTTGATATAATATTGGCATCAGTTTATTCATAAACTCATTATGTGTTGCCTGTGCAATAGCTTTGTGAAAAGAATGTTCATCTTTGGTTCTGTCCTTTCCGTTTCTAATTTCATCTTCAATCCGCTTTCCATAATCAAGTATCCTTTTTATTTCCGCTTCTGTTCCCCTGACAGCTGCAAGATAAGCCGCTTCTGGCTCGAAAATCAGCCGCATTTCATAAAGGTCTTTTACATTTACTTTGACCGTAGAAAGCTGTTCCAAATCCTGCGGCTGTTCAAGTACCTTTTCTGTAACATAAGTACCTTTTCCACGTCTAATTTCAAGTATATTATAAGCAACCAATATTCTTATTGCTTCCCGCAGTGTGGTACGGCTTACATTCAGTTCCTCTGACAAATCTATTTCGTTTGGAAGTTTGTCCCCAACAGAAAAACGCTTTTCTATGGTTATCATAGACAGAATACTATCAGCAACACTTTGGGAGAGCATTTTATTTTTCATGGTATTACCACCTTTTTCCTTTTTCAAAGATTATACTATGTATCACTCATAACGTTACTATTCACAGCTACGCTGTTCATAGTAACCAGCAGTGCTTTCAGCACTGGTTATGTACACATTTTGCACAAAAAACGTGCAAAATGGCACCAAAG
>JAAWKM010000017.1 GCA_022797375.1 Lachnospiraceae bacterium | reverse complement strand
TGTTGTTATGGAAGTTTCATCACAAGGGCTTATGCTGCACAGGACTGGCGGCTTTACATTTGATTATGGTGTGTTTACAAACCTTGCACCAGACCATATAGGGCCCGCTGAACATAAGGACCTGGCAGATTACATCCACTGTAAAAGCCTTCTGTTCAGGCAGTGCAGGCATGGAATATTTAATGCAGATGACAGCCACCTGGATGAAATAATGAAATACCACACATGTGATACTGAAACATATGGTTTTAGCAGTAATGCTGGTTTAAGGGCATCTTCTGCCAGGCTTACAATGAAAGACGGGCGGCTTGGCGTTTCTTACCATATAAGCGGGCTTGTGGAAATGGATGTAGAAACCAGCATGCCCGGCAAATTCAGTGTATATAATTCCATGATAGCTGTTGCAATATGTAAACATTTTAATATTCCAGATGGAATAATATTAAAATCCCTTTCACAAGTACGTGTAAAAGGCAGGGTTGAACTTCTGGACGTATCACCAAAATTTACGGTTATGATAGATTATGCCCATAATGCAATGAGCCTGGAAAGCCTTTTAGAGACACTTAATGAATATAAACCAGCAAGGCTTGTGTGCCTTTTTGGCTGTGGGGGAAACCGCGCAAGGGAAAGGCGTTTTGAAATGGGGGAAGTGTCTTCAAGGCTTGCCGGCCTGACAATAGTTACTTCCGACAATCCGCGTAATGAGGAACCAGAAGCTATTATTGAGGATATTGTAACAGGTGTAAAAAAAGCAGACGGAAAATATATTACAATTACCAGCAGGCCAGAGGCAATACGTTATGCCATTGAAAATGCCAGGGAAGGTGATGTAATTGTACTGGCTGGCAAAGGCCATGAAGATTACCAGGAGATAAAAGGGAAAAAATACCATATGGACGAAAGGGAACTTGTAGCGGACGTTGTGCGTGATGGCAATTTTATACGCTAATCCATGATACCCAGCAGCAAGCTATGGGGCATCTGGCTTAACAGGCGCGTCCGGGGATTTGTATAGCAAGAATGGGGGATATATGATATTTGCTGATATAATTATTGATATATCTGTTAAAAGCCTTGATAAAACATTCCAGTATATTGTACCTGAATGCTTTAGGAATGAAGTAAAAACAGGCTCGCTTGTAACAGTCCCTTTTGGCAGTGGCAACAGGCAGCTCAAGGGTTATGTTGTTAATTTAACAGACACACCAAAATTTAACCCGGCAAAGACCAAGAGCATTACAGGTGTTGAAAAAAACGCTATACCAGTGGAGTCACACCTGCTTGCCCTTGCAGGCTGGATTAAGGAAAATTATGGTGCATCAATGAATGATGCAATTAAAGCTGTAATGCCTGTAAAAAAAGAAGTTAAAGAACAGGTTAAACGGACAGTTTACCCGCTTGTAAGCCATGGTGAAATGGAAAAACTTGCGGCAGAATTTGAAAAAAAACACAATACAGCAAGAGCAAGGGTTGCAAGGTACTTTACCAGCCTGGACAGCAGCATATATTATAATGGTATTGATTACAATTATATAACCAAAAACCTTAAATGCCCCAAATCTGTAATTGACAGCCTGGACCAGATGGGCATTACCAGCACCAGTTCAGCCAGGCAGTACCGCAATACTGCAAAACATGAAGCCCATGTAAGTAACAGGCATGTCCTTAATGATGAACAGCAGTATATTGCAAGTACAGTCCTGTCAGATTATGCAGATGGCATAAGGAAAACTTATTTAATACATGGTGTTACAGGAAGTGGCAAAACAGAAGTATATATGGAGATAATTGAAGGTGTGCTTTCGTATGGCAGGCAGGCAATTGTACTTATACCAGAAATCGCATTGACATTCCAGACAGTAAACAGGTTTTACCAGCGTTTTGGGGAACGCGTATCCGTTATACACTCAAGGCTTTCCGCAGGTGAACGGTATGACCAGTTCCTAAGGGCTAAAGAAGGGCTTATTGATATTATGATTGGACCACGTTCTGCGCTTTTTACACCATTTAAAAGACTTGGGCTTATAGTGGTGGATGAAGAGCATGAAACAAGTTACCAGAGTGAAACACCGCCAAAATACCATGCAAGGGAAGTTGCAGTCCAGAGGGCAGGCATGGCTGGTGCAAGTGTCCTTCTTGGCTCTGCAACGCCATCACTTGAAGCTTATTATAAAACACAGACAGGTGAATATGGTCTTTTTACACTTAAAAAACGTGCTGGCAGTGCACGTCTCCCACAAGTACATATAGTGGATTTAAGGGAAGAATTTGCTAATAAGAATTATTCAGTATTCAGCAGCAGGTTAAGCAGGCTTATAGAGGAACGTTTACAGAGACATGAACAGTCAATTATATTTATAAACAGGCGCGGATATGCAGGTTTTATTTCGTGCCGTAAATGTGGTGAAGCAATAGGCTGCCCGCACTGTTCTGTATCACTTAAACCACATATGCATAATGGTGTTGTTGACAGGATGAAATGCCACTTCTGCGGCTATGAAATACCACTGCCTGCTGCCTGCCCGTCATGTGGTTCTAAATATATTGGCACATTTGGCATAGGCACACAGCAGGTTGAAGAGGCGGCAAGAAAATATTTTCCAGGCGCACGCATATTGCGGATGGATGCTGATACAACAGGCGGCAAAGACGGGCATAGCAGAATACTCGGGCAGTTTGGCAGAGGTGAGGCAGATATCCTTATAGGAACACAGATGATAGTAAAAGGACATGATTTCCCTAATGTAACACTTGTAGGGATAATTGCTGCCGACCTTTCACTTAATGCTGGTGACTACAGGGCAGCAGAACGCACATACCAGCTTGTAGCACAGGCAGCAGGCAGGGCAGGCAGGGGCGGGAAAAGCGGTGAGGTTGTACTCCAGACATACCAGCCATGCCACTACAGCATAGTACATGCAGCAAACCAGGATTATGAAAGTTTTTATAACCACGAGATATCTATAAGAGAAATGTTGCATTATCCGCCAGTTTCAAATATACTAGGAGTATTAGTTTTCTCAGAAAATGAAAAAAGTGCTTTAAAGCTTGCTGGAATTATTTCAGAGATAGCAGAGCAGTACCAGACCGTTACAGTGCTAGGCCCGGCAGATGCACCAGTGGCAAAGGCAAAAGATATTTACCGTAAAATAGTTTATGGCAAATGCATGGATTATAGTACACTCTGTTCTGTAAAAGATTATATAGAAGCATTTAAAGAACAGGATACGGAATTCAGGGACTGTGGGATTAATTTTGAATTTAACATTAACAGGTAAATATGGAAAACCAGCATTTTTCATTACTATTTGTGCCGTGCAAAGCACGGCATGGGGATTTTTATGGAGGATCAGAATATTATGGCTATTAGGAAAATAAGGAAAATAGGTGATGAGATACTTGAACATGCTACAAAACCAGTTAAATTAATGACACCACGCACATCAATTCTTATTGGTGATATGCTTGACACAATGTATGAGGCAGGTGGTGTAGGGCTCGCTGCACCACAGGTTGGTGTACTTAAGCAGGTTGTAGTAATAGATGCCACAGAAGAGGGGAATAACCCAATAATCCTTATAAACCCTGAAATACTGGAACTTTCAGGCGAACAGACAGGGCAGGAGGCGTGTCTTAGCGTGCCAGGCAAATCAGGAGTTGTCACAAGGGCTAATTATGCAAAAGTAAAAGCATATGATGAACATATGAAAGAAATAATTGTGGAAGGTGAAGGTTTGCTTGCAAGGGCATTACAACATGAAATAGACCACCTGTCAGGAATATTGTACGTTTCCAAAGTGGAGGGGGATTTAGTAGACACTTCCCAGGAGGAACAATGATTTCAAATTAATAATGATGGGCTGGCAAATCCAAAGTGTCCCACCCAGCAGCACGCTTCCGCTTGGATGAAGCACGCAATGGTGCATAAAGCCCCTGATGTTCCAGCGGAACATTCAAAACGGGGCTTAAACACCAGCGGCGCTGGACAGCTGCTTCTGGGAGCACATTTGGAATTTGCCAGGCATTTACTTCTTTGGAAACCAGTATAAATGCTGTATTTTTTATTGTTATTTGAGCCGTTAAAGTCAGAATGGAGTTTTTTTATAAATTACCAAAGTGCAGGCTGGCTGGCAAATCCAAATGTGCTTCCATGAAAAAGCTGTACAGCGCCGCTGGTGCTTAAGCCCTGTTTTTTAGGGCTTTATGCATCCATTGCGTGAGCTGTCCAAGCGCAAGCGTGCTTTGTTCATGGAAGGCACTTTGGATTTGCCAGCGCACCCAGTGTAATTTTTAAACATTTTTTTGTCTAAATGATATTTGCCGTAGCGGTTTGCAGAAGCGTCCGGCATACACTATAGTATTATGGTATAATAAAAGTTCTTAAAATGGAAGGAGATACAGGTTTTGAAGATTATTTTTATGGGTACACCAGATTTTGCAGTGGAAACTTTTAAATGCCTGGTAAACAGCAGGCATGAAATTGCTGCCGTTGTTACACAGCCAGATAAACCAAAGGGCAGGAGTGGCAAGGCTTCACCGCCCCCTGTTAAAGAAGCTGCCCTTAAATCCATTGAAGAAACCGGCAGGGATATTAAGATATTACAGCCAGCCCGCGCAAGGGAACAGTGGTTTATTGATGAACTGGAAAGCATTAACCCTGATGCCATCATAGTAGTTGCATTTGGGCAGATTTTAACACAAGAAATCCTTTCTATACCTAAGTATGGCTGTATTAATGTGCATGCCTCACTGCTTCCAAAGCTGCGCGGTGCTGCCCCTGTACAGTGGGCTGTTATTAATGGTGACAAGGAAAGCGGTGTTACTATAATGCAGATGGATGAAGGGATTGACACAGGCGATATGCTTCTTGTTAAAAAATGTGCCATAAGCCCGGATGAAACAGGCGGAAGCCTTTTTGATAAGCTTGCTGGTTTTGGGGGCCCCATGGTGCTTGATGTGCTTGACATGGCAGAAAAGGGCACTTTAAAGCCGGTAAAACAGGATGAAAGCAAGCATACTTATGTAAAAATGTTTAAAAAGGAAACAGGGCATATAGATTTTAACATGCCTGCCATCAATATAGAAAGGCTGGTAAGGGGCTTAGACCCGTGGCCTGGTACATTTACACATATTCATGGGAAGACTCTTAAAATCTGGAAAACGTTTGTTATCCCAGAAGAAGGGGCGGCAGAAAATGGAATAGATACAGGGGAAAAACTTACAGCCGGGACAGTTGCTGCCACCAGAAAAAATGATATAATTGTAAAGACAGGGGATGGCTATCTTGCAATTACATCATTACAGCCAGAAGGCAAAAAAAGGATGGATACAGGTTCATTCCTTAGAGGATACAAAATAGAAAAGGGAGAGCGTTTTGAATAAGGACAGTGGTAATATACGTGCATACGCCCTGGATATTATAATAGAAACAATGGAGAAAGGTGTGTATGCAGATAAAGCGCTCCACAGCGTTTTAGACAGTGGTGTTATTCCAGATAACAGGGACAGGGCATTCCTTTCAAGGTTATGTACAGGAACAGTTGAACGTGTGGTTACACTTGACTATATAATTAACTGTTTTGCAAGCATTAAAGTTAATAAAATGAAACCTGCCATAAGAAATATAATGCGTATGGCTGCATACCAGATATTTTACATGGAACAAGTGCCTGACAGCGCTGCATGCAATGAATCTGTAAAACTTGCTGTTTCACGGGGATTCAGGGGCTTAAAGGGGTTTGTCAATGGTGTGCTCAGGGGAATGGTACGCGGAAAAGACAGCATAAGATATCCTTTGCGCAGTGATGGTTTTATTTTATATGCTTCAGTAAAATATTCCATGCCGGAATGGATTGTAGAAAGGTTCTGTAATGAATATGGCATGGAAGTTACAGAAAAAATATTAGATGCATTTATAAATGGTGATAAATATCTTACATTAAGATGTAATATCTCTAAAGCAGATGTATCTGGAATAACAGGACTGCTTAAAGAAGATGCCAGGGATATAATTATAGATAACGGGAAGTTTTTTGGATATGCGTTAAGAACCAGTGGTTATGGAAGCCTTTATGCATTAAGGGCATTCATGGACGGGCTTGTCCAGGTACAGGACGAAAGTTCAATGCTGCCTGCTGCCATTGCCCGCATTAATAAAAATAATACAGTTATTGACCTGTGCGCTGCGCCTGGCGGCAAGACAATGCATGCAGCAGATTTGTTAAATGGTACTGGAAAGGTAATTTCTTGTGATATTTCCAGTAAAAAGACAAAACTTATATATGATAATATAAAGCGGTGCGGGTTTAAAAATATAAAAGTATATGAAAATGATGCACGTATATACAGGCAGGAATGGGACAGCATGGCAGATATTGTTATAGCAGACCTTCCATGTTCAGGGCTTGGTGTTTCTGGCAAAAAGTGTGATATAAAATATAAGACAAAACCTGGTGATATAGAAGCACTTGCTGCTTTGCAGAGGGAAATATCCAGCGTGGCAGCAAGATATGTAAAACCTGGCGGCAGGCTTGTATACAGCACATGTACAATAACACAGGAAGAGAATATTAATAACTACAGGTGGATATGTGAAAACCTTCCATTTGAAAGTGAAGACATAGAAGAGGCATTGCCTTTATGCTTAAGGGGAAAGACAGGACATAACGGATATATACAGGTTCTCCCACATATAGCAGGAACGGATGGTTTTTTTGTGGCTTCATTTATTAAAAAAACAGGACGGTGGTAAATTGGCAGAAAGACTTTTAGTGAAAAAAGATATTAAAAGCCTGGATTTTGATGAATTAAAGGAATTTATTGAAAGCACTGGTGAGAAGGCATTCAGGGCAAAACAGGTTTACGGGTGGATGCACCAGAAGCTTGTGCAGTCGTTTGATGAAATGGCAAATATTCCCAAAAGCCTGCGTGGGCGGCTTTCAGAAGAATGTTTTATAGAAAGTACGCATATTGCAGGAAAGCAGGTGTCCAAAGACGGCACAGCCAAGTTTTTAATGGAGCTTAGTGACGGCAACAAGGTTGAAAGCGTGCTTATGAAATATAAGCATGGCAACAGTGTATGTATTTCCACACAAGCAGGCTGCCGGATGGGCTGTAAATTCTGTGCTTCAACGGTTGGAGGGCTTATAAGGGATTTAACGCCTTCTGAAATGCTTGGCCAGGTTTATGAAATACAGCGCACTACAGGGGAAAGGGTTTCCAATGTCATACTTATGGGTATTGGTGAACCGCTTGATAATTACAGCAATGTTGTTAAATTTATAAAGATGCTTTCTGACAGCAATGGCATTAACATAAGCCAGCGCAATATAACACTTTCAACATGCGGGCTGGCAGAAAAGCTTAAAGAGCTTGCAGATGAGGGTTTAACCATAACAGTGGCTGTCTCGCTTCATGCGCCTGATGACATGCTGCGCAGGCAGATAATGCCAGTTGCAAATAAATATTCTATATCTGGCATAATGGAGGCATGCAAGTATTATATAGAAAAAACTGGCAGGAGGATAACATTTGAATACAGCATGATGGAAGGCATTAATGACAGTACCGGGCATGCACAGAAGCTTTCACGGCTCTTAAAAGGCTTGAACTGCCATGTGAACCTTATACCTCTTAACCCTGTAAACGGGCGTATGGGAAAACGCCCAGGCACGGCGGGCATACAGCAGTTTAAATTAATACTTGAAAAAAACCATATAAATGTTACTATTAGAAGAGAAATGGGCAGTGATATAGATGCTGCCTGTGGCCAGTTACGTAATAAAGACAAAGGAGGGAAACTACATGAAAGCATATGCGAAAAGTGACGTTGGAAGAAAACGTTCAATGAACCAGGATTATTTCTATTGCAGTGACAGCCCAGTTGGTAGTTTCCAGAACCTGTTTATAGTCGCGGATGGGATGGGCGGCCATAAGGCTGGCGACCACGCCTCGAAGCTTTGCGTAGAGAACATAGTAAAGTCAGTGGCAGAAAGCAGGCACAGCACACCCGTTACAGTAATGAATGAAGCCGTTATGGGTGCTAACAGTGCTGTATACAAGGAAGCAATGGAAAACCCACAGTTTAAAGGGATGGGCACTACCATAGTGGCATGCACGCTGCAGGACAGGACTTTATATATAGCCAATATAGGGGATTCACGTTTATACTTAATTAATGATGGGATAAAGCAGATTACAAGTGACCATTCACTTGTGGAAGAAATGGTTAAAAATGGGAACATAACAGAAAGCGAAGCGAGAATCCACCCGCAGAAAAATATTATAACACGTGCGCTTGGAATAGAAGAAGAAGTAAGGGCAGATTATTTTGAGATATCAGTAGAGACATCAGATATTGTACTTATGTGTACAGACGGGCTTACTAACATGATTGAAGATGATGATATTGAATATATTGTGAAACACAGCAGTTCCATACAGAAGGCTGTTAATTCACTTATTGCCAAGGCTAATGAGAATGGTGGTTATGATAATATTACAGTAGTTCTTGCAGAAATAGATTAAATAATGCCAGCATGGCAGAATGGAGGATGCAATGGTTAGTCCGGGAATGATGATAAGCGAAAGATATGAGATTATCGATAAAGTCGGTTCCGGCGGGATGGCAGATGTATACAAAGCTAAATGCCACCGCTTAAACAGATTTGTTGCTATAAAGATTTTAAAGCAGGAATACAGCAGTGATGCAAAGTTTGTAACTAAATTCAGGGGTGAAGCACAATCTGTTGCCGGCCTTTCACACCCTAATATTGTAAATGTCTATGATGTTGGCGATGATGACGGGCTGCATTATATAGTAATGGAACTTGTGGAAGGGATTACCCTTAAAAAATTTATCGAAAAAAAGGGCAAGCTCGATGTTAAAGAAGCAACTGGCATTGGAATACAGATTGCACAGGGAATGGAAGCAGCACATGCGAGCCATATTATACACAGGGACATTAAACCACAGAACATAATTATTTCAAAAGAGGGAAAAGTAAAAGTAACGGATTTTGGCATTGCCAAAGCCGCTACTTCAAATACAATTACATCCAATGCAATGGGTTCAGTACATTATATAAGCCCTGAGCAGGCAAGGGGCGGCTACAGTGATGAAAAAAGTGATATATATTCACTTGGCGTTACATTGTATGAGATGCTTTCAGGAAGGGTGCCATTTGAAGGGGAAAGCACTGTTACAGTTGCACTTGCACATATACAGGAAGAAGCTGTTACACTTGATATAGCAGAACCAGGCATACCACACAGCCTTTCTAAAATAGTACAGAAATGTATGCAGAAAAAGCCGGATATGCGTTATATGTCAGCAGCAGCGCTTATTTCAGATTTAAAGCGTTCACTTGCAGAACCTGACGGCAATTATGTCATGCTTATGGAAAACAGTGCTGACTCTTCACCAACAATTATGATTTCTGACTCGGAGCTTGGTGATATAAAAGAAGCAACAAAGGTAATTCCAGAAACTTCCAGACATGAAGAAATCCCTGATGAGGATATTATAGACCCAAAACTTGAAAAAATACTTAAAATATGCAGTGCAGTTGTAGCTGTTATAATTATCGTTGTAATACTTCTTATTATAGGCAAAGTAAGTGGCTGGTGGGGCAAACCTTCTGGAAAACCAGAAACAACACAGGCACCCCAGGTTACGGATTCACCACTTCCTTCTGAAGACAATACTTCTGCCAGCCTTGTGGAAGTGCCTGACCTCAAGAACCATACACTTGAAGAAGCAGAAAAAATGCTTGATGAAGCCAGGCTTAAATATGACCCTCAGCCTGTTGATTCAGAAGCAGAGGCAAATATGGTTACAAGACAGGAGCCTGACGCCGGGGAAAAGGTTGAAGAATATACCACAGTGAAAATTTATTACAGCCAGGGTGAAGCTGATATAATAATACCAGACCTTGAAAATTATTCTGTTGATTCTGCCATGACAAGCCTGGAAAACTATGGACTGGCTGTATCTGGCAAGGCAGAAGTATACAGTGATACTATAGAAAGCGGCAAAGTATGCGGTACTGAACCTGTTGCCGGTTCAGCAGTAAAGAAAGGTGCAGCAGTTAAAATCCTTGTAAGTAAAGGACCAGAAAGTGAGATGACTAAAGTCCCTAATATCGTAGGAAGAAGTGTATCCGTTGCACTTGACAGGCTTGCAGAAAGAGGGCTTAAGGGCAATACTGATAATGTCAGTTATATATATTCTGATAAATATCCAAAAGATACAGTAGTAAGCCAGTCTATTGCAAGGGATACAGAAGTCGAGATAGGGACAGTAATTGACTATGCTGTAAGCCTTGGGCCAAAAGTTACAGCTACACAGGAACCAGACGGTGAACCGGAACCTGAGCCTACAGAAGAAGTGTCATATATCTATAAGGGAAGTGTGACAATAAGCGGCAACCCGTTTGATTTTGCAGATGACAGCGGTTTAATAACACTTGTGCTTACACAGGATGGCACTAAAAAAACAGTCTGGGAAGGTGAGCTTGGCTATGATGACTTCCCAAGGAAATTTGAAATAACAGGCTGGAGTGAAAATAATGGAACAGTAACACTGTTTTTAGATGGCGCTGCAACTGGCAATTCATATAATGTAGAATTTAAAAAGGTCAGGGAATAAATGGAAGGTAAGATAATACGCGGCATAGCAGGTTTTTATTATGTAGATGCCAGTGGTGCTGGTGTTTTTGAATGTAAAGCTAAAGGGATATTCAGAAATAATAATGAAAAACCGCTTGTTGGTGATAATGTAGAACTTGAAATCCTGGATATGGAAAATATGCTTGGTAACATTACCAGGATATTACCAAGGAAAAATTCCATTATACGGCCTGCTGTTGCCAATGCAGACCAGGCAGTAATAATATTTGCAGCATCATACCCTAAACCAGACCTTAACCTTCTTGACAGGTTCCTGCTTATGATGGCAATGCAGGATATTCCAGTATCAGTGTGTTTTAATAAGACAGATGATGCAGGGGAAGAGGATGTTTTACAGCTTTCAGGCAATTACAAAGACAGCGGGTGCAAGGTTTTCCTTACAAGCACTGTTACAGGTGAAGGCCTTGCAGGATTTAAGGAAAACCTTCAGGGTAAGACCACTGTGCTTGCCGGCCCTTCTGGTGTTGGCAAATCTTCAGTGCTTAACCAGCTGTTTCCAGAGGCGGGGATGGCTGTAGGTGACATAAGCAGCAAGATAAAGAGAGGGAAACATACAACAAGGCATTCAGAGCTTTTTGGAATGGGTGGCAAAACATATATTATGGATACGCCAGGTTTTACATCATTAAGGCTTCCAGATGCCAGGAAAGAAGAAATAAAGGAGTATTATCCTGAGTTCCATAAGTACATTGGAGAGTGCAGGTTCTCAGGATGTGTCCATATTAATGAACCAGGCTGCGCAGTAAAAGAAGCAGCTGGAAAAGGGGATATTCCCCAAAGCAGGTATGATAATTACAAACAGTTCTATGAAGAAATAAGCCGTTTAAAAAAGTATTAAAGCCTCCTGTACTATTAACACCAGGCTTGATATGCTGCTTTATATGGCTTAGGAAATGGAGGAGATTATGGGAGAACTTGCACCATCTATATTAGCAGCAGATTTTAACAGGCTCGGGGAGCAGATAAAGGAAGTTGGAAATACGGGTACAAGATACCTTCATATAGACGTTATGGATGGATTATTTGTACCATCAATTTCATTTGGCATGCCAGTTATTGAATCAATAAGAAAAGAAAGTGACATGTTTTTTGATGTACACCTTATGATTAATGAACCAGTGAGATATTTAAATGATTTTGCAAAGGCTGGTGCCGATGGTATTACTGTGCACAAAGAAGCCTGTGCCGGCTTAAAGGAAACTTTAAGCGGGATAAAGAAACTTGGCATCAGGCCATCTGTTTCAATTAACCCTGAGACACCAGTACAGGAGATAGAAGATGTACTTGACATGGTATATATGGTTCTTGTAATGAGTGTACATCCTGGCTTTGGAGGGCAGAAATTTATTCCTTCTTCACTTGAAAAGGTGCGCTGGCTTAATGAGAAGAAGAAAGAAAAAAACCTTTCATATAAGATAGAAATTGACGGCGGGGTTAATAAAAATAATATTGCAGAAATCGCAGGAAGTGGTGTTGATATAATTGTAGCAGGCACAGCAGTTTTTAATGGAAACATTACAGAGAATATTAATACATTAAAGGAGGTTCTGTAGTATGCTTCTTGAAAACCTTGCTATAGGAAGGTCAGTTGAAATTTTTGCTGACAGGGATGGCTATTGTTACCATCTGACAAGCAAAATAGAAGAAACAAGCGCAAAAAGGTTATATATAACATTAATAGCTACCAATACCAGGGCATTTGAATTCAGGCCAGAGGATAAAATACGTATTGTGTACAGGGATAAAGACCAGATATGGGAGTGGGCAAATGTTAAAGCCGGGATTGTTAAGAAATATGGTGTTAAAATGCACTATTTTGATATTGTGGACGGAGGCAGGTCATTCAACAGAAGAAATGCATACCGCGTAGCTATAAATGAAGAGGTTATGCTTGGTTATTATGACCAGTATGGGACAACTGCCAAAAGTGCGGATATGCAGAAGTTCAAGCTGTCTGACGAGGCCAGTGCACCTCCTGCAATGATGGTTCCTAATTTTGTAAAAGGTGTAGTGCGTGATATAAGTGCAACAGGTGTCGGCATATGCAGCAACTACGAATTTAGTATTGATGATGCAATGTTTTTTTCTATTTCTTCAAGCTATGGCAGTCTTCCAGCAAAAGCAAGGGTAGTAAGAAAAGTTGCAACTAACCCTTCAAATAATAAATATTCTAATTATTATGGATGTGTATTATTACAGACTGATAATAAGCTTTCAAAACATATTGCGGACATACAGCGTGAAGCAATAAAGACGCAGAGGCAGAAGAGAGATGAAGAAGAGCTTGATAAGGCACTTGGAAGGCTTGAGAAGGGGATTTTAAACAACAGCATTAAAAAACAGCCAGGAAAAAAGAACGCTGCACATGGGATAAAAGGCATAAAGACGGCTGCTGATATGGAAAAAGCCAGGGAAAACCAGAAACAGCGGCCACGTCCTAAAATTGAAGGAATAAGGACAGCAGCAGATGAAGAGGAAAAGAAAGATATAAAGAAACAGCCACGTCCTAAGGTAGAAGGCATTGTTACTATGGACGAGGTACAGGAAAAGCTTGAGAAGAAAAAAGACAATACAGCACCGCCGCCACAGATAGAGGGGATAAAGACAGCGGGGCTTAAATAATACCTGGGAGGGCATTATGGCTGGAAGGATTCTTATATTAGGCGGAGGCACGGTTGATTATGCTTTTGCAAAGGAATACATACATGGACAGGAATTTGACACTATAGCCTGTGCAGATTCAGGACTTGACGCTGCAAAAAAACTTGGGCTGGATATTGATTTCCTTCTGGGTGATTTTGACAGTGTACAGAAAGATACACTTAAAGGATTTATGGAAGAAAATGCTTTACCTGGCAGCAATACTAAGTTTGCCAGGTATCCTGCTAAAAAGGATTATACAGACATGCATCTTATACTTGAGTGGGCTGTAAGCCAGAAACCATCTGGAATCATAATACTTGGTGCAACCGGTGGCAGGCTTGACCACCTTATTGCCAATATAAATATCCTTATGCTTCCGCTTGCCAATAATATACCTGCATATATTGTAGACAGGAATAATAAATTATGCCTGGCTGGCAGCAGGCATATTATTAAACGTGAAGAAAGCCCCTGGAAATATATATCAGTTTATCCGCTTACAGATAAAGTTACAGGTGTAAGCCTGGCTGGTGTAAAATATCCGCTGGAAGATGTAGTGCTTGAAAAAGGAGGCAGTACAACTGTAAGCAATGAGTTTGCTGCAGATGCAAGTGAGGCTGTAATTTCACTGGATACAGGCATTCTTATAGTTATACAGTCAGATGACTGATTTACTTGTTTTGCCTGTATATTGTATATGGAGGGATTAATGGAATTTCAAAGCATACTGTTTGCAGATACATCCATAGAACTGGCTAAAAGCAAACCAGCATTTTTCCAGGATTTGCATTTAGATTATATATTAAATATTATAAAGCACCTTACGGCAGGGGATTACCAGACAGAATATTATTACTATACACTTCCAGACAGTCTGCCACTTATAAATTACCGCCAGGATGTGTTTAAGGATTTAATGGACAACAGGCTCAGGCAGCCAGTATATAATTTCTGTTCTGGAATGAGGCAGTCACGGCATTCTTATATGCTTTCACTTGAATGTGGTGAGCCTGTAAGGGCAGCAGTATACCATTTAGAAGCAGCACTTTCATACTGGGAGGCACTTGAAATGTTTGGCGGATGCCTGGAGAATTTTACACCTGTTTCAAATGGAATAAGCCTTCTTAAAGACTATGTTTTAAAGCACATTGAAGAATGCAGGGAAAACGGTTTTAGCAGGGCAGCAGCAGGTGCAAAAGAGATTTTTTCACAGATGCGTTTCCATATGGATTTAAACCATGAAGGTGTTACAATTAATATAAAAGAAGATACAGATACAGAGAGGGATTACCTTGCAGAGCTGTCAGTTTTACTTCAGGCAGGCAGTACAGGCACAGGAAGTAAAACTGTTTTAAAAAATATTTTTCCAAATGCATTAGAACCTTCATACCTGGAAAATGCCCTGGTCAAACTTTTGAAAAAAAGCAATCCAGGTGTCTTTAAGGAAATCCAGCTCTTTTACAGGAATTATAACTCTTTTTATTCGGAAAAATTACTGCGTTTTGAAGAAGAAGTGCAGTTTTACCTGGGTTTCGCCAGTTTTAAAGAAAGGACAGAAGCACATGGCAGCAAAATGGCTGTTCCACGGGTTACTGGTACAGGAAATGGAGGATTTTCAGGCAGTGGGATTTATGATATTGCACTTGTCTGGAAGAGTGCAGGCAGGGATTATAAAGTAGTACCGAATAATTTCTGTTTTGGCAGCCACCCTTCTTTTTTTGTGGTAACAGGCCCGAACCAGGGAGGCAAGACAACATTCGCCCGTTCAGCAGGACAGGCAGTTTATTTCTCACTAATGGGCCTTCCTGCCAATGCTGCATCATTTACCATGCCTTTATTTAAAGGGATTTCGACACATTTTGAAGCAGAAGAGAAAATCCAGTCCAATTCTGGGAAGCTTAAAGAAGAAATAGACAGGCTTGTGCCAATGATGAGACAGGATAACCAGTATAAATTTGTAATACTTAATGAACTTTTTACAACAGCAACAACTAATGATGCCCTTATTATGGGTAAAAAGGTAATGGCGCATTTTCTGGGCATGGACTGCTATGGCATCTATGTAACCCATATACAGGAACTGGCAGAAGAAACTGGCAATATTACAAGCCTTGTGGCACAGGTCGAAGACAACAGTCCGGATATGAAACGTACTTACCGTATAGTACATATGGAGGCACAGGGGCATGGCTATACAGAACCGCTTGTTAAAAAATTCCATCTGGGTTATGAAGATATTATAAAAAGGCTGGATTAAAATACAATTAACGGGGGATTAGTATGACAGATTCTTTTTTGCTCTATACAGGCTCTTCAGCAGAAGGCAAAAAACCATATTTTTCCAGGTATGATATAATAAAGGATTTAAACCTTGATATTATTTTCCGCACAATGTCAAGAGGTGATGTGCTGGTTTCTGAAAGCATTAACAGGATAATAATGCTTCCACTTAAAACACCAGGGGAGGTTTTATACCGCCAGGAAATAATAAAAGATTTTTATAATAACCAGGATTTACTAGAAGAAATATATGGATGTGTGTTAAAACAGCAGAAAGCACTTGTAACATATAAAGAAGAAACAGATAAAAACCGCTCAAGACAGGCAAGAAAAGCAAGCCATATTATAGAAACATTAAATTATCTTGGAAGCGGGCAGGACGGTCTGCTTTTTATCTGCCATTTGCTGGAAAAATATGACAGCAGGCTTAAATCAGAAGGTTTAAAAGGGCTGTATACAAGGCTTGGCAGCCTGCCGCTTGGAGAAATAAAAGAAAGGCTTGAAGATATGGGTTTCTTTGTATCAGGAGGCGGAATTGGCTACACATTCCAGTTTGGCGGAGGGCTTAAAATTGACAATGCATATGTTAATTACTGCCATGCAAAACAACGTATACAAAAGAAGCAGAAACAGGGAGGCTTTAAGAAACTATATAATAAATATGTGAAAAAAAATTCTGTAAAAATTAATAATAATGAAGAACTGCAAAAGGATGTGGAATATTTAGAGGAATTCACACTACAGCATATACTTGGGATATTCCAGCCTTACCTTTCAGAAATGATGACGTTTTACAGCCATTTTACAGAAGAAATAGCGTTCTATGCAGGTGTAATTAATTTCATGAAGCGCATGGAAGAACTCCATATAACCCTTGTCATGCCAGAACCACAGCAAACAGGGACAAAGGATACAGAATTTAAAAACCTGTATGAACTTTCAATGGCAGTTTATATGCAGAAAAAACCTGTAGGCAACGATATTTCCCTGCATAATAATAAACTTGTAATGGTAACAGGAGCAAACCAGGGAGGCAAATCAACATTTTTAAGAAGCTATGGGATTGCACAGGTTCTTATGCAGTGTGGAATGCCAGTCCCTGCAGACAAATTTTATGCACCTCTTTACAGCCAGATATTTACACATTTTACCAGAAGGGAAGATGAACACTTAAACAGCGGGCGTCTCCAGGCAGAGCTTGAGCGTATGGATAAAATGGTATCAGCGGCAAAACCTTACAGCCTTTTCCTTCTGAATGAGTCATTTGCCAGTACAACAGAAAAAGAAGGTTCACAAATTGCTGGCGGGATACTCCATGCATTTTATGATAAAGAAATTACAACAATTATGGTGACACACCTGTTCCAGCTTGCCAGGTCACTTTATAACAAAAACCTGGAACATGCATCCTTTCTTGTAGCAGAGAGAAAAGAAGACGGTACAAGGACTTTCAGGATGGTACAAGGAGAACCTGCGTATACAAGTTATGGAACAGATTTATTTAAGGTTCTTGAGGATATATAAGCTGGAAACATGATTTTTGCAAAATGTGTGCATTTCCAGCGCTGAAAGCGCTGTTAATTACTATTCATAGCTACGCTGTTTATAGTAACTAAAGATGGCAATTTTATGACAAAAATATGTTTTTATTATTGCATTTTTTACTGTACTGATATATAATAAAGCTACCTTTCTTTTTCATAAGTTCCGCTGGCGTCTATGTGTATGCCAGCGGAACAATTATTTAAGGCAAATTTTATAAAAGGAGGCGTTTAATATGTTAAAAGCAGTTATATTTGATTTGGACGGAGTTATTATAAATAGTGAACCAGGCCATGCAGATGCCGCACTGGCAGTATTTAAAAAACATAATGCAGATGTAAATATTTCTTATTGTAAGGGGTTTATTGGCAGTTCTACAAAAAGCATGTGTGAGGATGCGGTTAAACGTTTTGGCATAGATATTACAGCTGAAGAGCTTTTGGTTGAAATAAACAGGGCTAAAAAGGAAATTATATCAAAAGAGGGATATCCGGTTATAGATGGCATTACACAGCTTATCCGCAGGCTGTATAAAGCTGGCTATAAGCTGGCGGTTGCTTCTTCATCATCAACGGCAGAGATAGAAGATGCCGTAAAAGCATTAAATATTAAGAAGTATTTTGACAAGCTGGTTTCAAGTTCAAATGTAAACAGGCCAAAACCAGCACCTGATATTTTTGAGCTTACACTTTCAAAGCTAGGGGTATCTGCTAAGGAAACCATTGTTATAGAAGACTCAGAATATGGAATTGAAGCCGCCAGGGCAGCAGGAATAGCCTGTGCAGGATATATTAACCCAGATTCAGGAGAACAGTCACTTAAAAAAGCAGATGTATTAATTGAAAGTTTTGTTAATTTAAGCGTACATTTTTTTGAATATACATTACAGCGTTCACAAGGCCTTCCTGTAAATATAACATCCACAAAAAGACTGGTTATACGTGAACTTGCTGTTTCAGATATAAAAGAAATTTATCCAATCTATACTGACCCGCAAATAAGAAAATATATAGAAAATATAGATGATTATATGGATAATGAGATAGAAAAGCAGAAAGCGTATATACAGAATGTATATTCATTCTATGGTTACGGGTTATGGGGTGTATTCAGCAAGACGACAGGACGCCTTATAGGAAGGTGCGGCATTGAAAACCATGTAATAGACGGAAAAGATGAGATAATGCTTTCGTACCTTCTGGACAGCCAGCACTGGGGCTATGGCTATGCACTGGAGTGCTGCAAGGCAGTATTAAAATATGCATATGATGAACTGGATATCCACAGGATAGTGGCGGTAATAGACACTGGCAATTCACGTTCAATTAAGACAGCACAGAAGCTTGGCATGACATGCGAGAAAGAATTTGTACATAATAACCGTAAATCATTTCTGTATGTAATTATGAAATAATAAATAAAAATCCCCATAAACAAAAAATTATTGTTTATGGGGATTTTTTAACTGGCTGTACTTTTTTGTTTTACCAGTGCTTTATATATAAGCAGGACAGCAGCGGCAATTACTAATGCACCAGAAAGCATCTGTGAAACAGCAATTCCTGTCCCTGGGAAAACAAGCTGGTCCGTCCTTAGCCCTTCTATCCATACTCTGCCTGCGCCATACCCCAGAAGGTATATAAGAAAAAGCTGCCCGTCATATTTTTTATGCCTGGTAAATAAAAGTATTATAGCCAGTACAAATATATTCCATACAGACTCATATAAAAATGTAGGGTGTACCTGTATATACCCAGTCCCATCTACAGACTGGATATGGCTGTATAATTCATCAGAAATATAAGATTTATTAACATCCTGCATCTTTAGCTGCATTGCAAAAAGACTGTCTGTATATCCGCCGAAAGCCTCCCTGTTAAAGAAATTTCCCCACCTGCCTATTATCTGCCCGGTTAAAAGGCCTGTACATGCAGTATCAGCCAGTCTTAAAAAAGGAACTTTCTTTATTCTGGAAAATACAAATGTAGTTATTACACCTGCTATAACCCCTCCATAAATTGCAAGGCCTCCTCCGCGTATATTAAATATTTCACCAGGATTTTTACTGTAATAATCCCAGCTGAATATAACATAATACATCCTTGCACCTATAATTGCAAATACAATGTCCCATAATGCAAGGTCAAGGTAAAGTTCTTTGTTCTGCCCTGTTCTCTCTGCCTGGCGTGCTGCCACAAGATAACCGCATAACATGCCAAGTGATATGATTATCCCATAAAAGGCTATAGAAAACCCTCCAATGGAAAAGCTTTTGCCAAGTTCTTTTATTTCTATTCCTAAATGTGGAAATCTTATATCTGCTCCCATATAAGCCTCCAATACTATACATTAAAGCGGAATAATACAACATCCCCATCCTGTACTATATATTCTTTGCCTTCGGAACGGACAAGCCCCTTTTCTTTTGCAGCTGCCATGCTTCCCTGTTCCGTAAGGTTGTCATAACTTACAACTTCTGCACGTATAAAACCCCTTTCAAAATCTGAATGGATTTTACCTGCTGCCTGTGGTGCTTTTGTCCCTTTTTTAATTGTCCATGCCTTTGTTTCCATCTCTCCAGAGGTTATATAACTTATAAGCCCAAGAAGTGAATAACTTGCACGTATCATTTTTTCAAGCCCGGATTCCCTGATTCCGAGGTCATCCAGGAACATTTTCCTCTCTTCATCATCAAGTTCTGCAATTTCCTGTTCTATCTGTGCACATATTACAAAAACTTCTGAACTCTCATTTTTGGCATATTCCCTTACTGAATTTACATAGTTATTGCCAGATGCATCATCTGCCAGGTCTTCTTCCGAAACATTAGCAGCATATATAACAGGCTTGCCAGTAAGCAGGTTAAAGCTTTCAAGCAAAAGTTTTTCATCATCATCAGCGGTTTCATAGCTTTTAGCCATTTTGCCATCTTCAAGGTGTTTTTTAAGGTTTTCCACAAGGTCTTTTTCCTTAACAAGCGTCTTGTCACCCTTTACACTTTTGACAAGTTTTGCATACCGCCTTTCAAGTATTTCAAGGTCAGAAAACAGAAGTTCCAGGTTTATTGTTTCAATATCACGCAGAGGGTCAATGCTTCCATCAACGTGTACAATATTGCTGTCCTCAAAACAGCGTACCACATGGATAATTGCGTCAACTTCACGGATATTGGAAAGAAACTGGTTTCCAAGGCCCTCACCTTTGGAGGCTCCCTTTACAAGCCCTGCTATATCAACAAATTCTATTGCTGCTGGCACAACTTTCGCAGAATTATGCATTTTTGCAAGCACATCAAGCCTTGCATCAGGTACAGGCACAATACCTATATTGGGGTCAATAGTACAGAAAGGGTAATTAGCTGACTCTGCCCCTGCCTTAGTTAATGAGTTAAATAATGTACTTTTGCCAACATTTGGCAAACCAACGATTCCTAATTTCATGATAAATTTATCTCCTTAGATTAAAAAATTTGCAAAAACCAGATAAACATTTGATAATTATAGCACAATTTTTTAGGATATTTCAATATTTATGCCAGAATTTGTATATATAAATGGCAAATATTAAAATATATAATAGATTTTGGGCTTTGGTTATGTTATAATGCAGAATGTCATGTCAAGGCTCTTTAAAATATGGAAGGAGGCATTACTGATGCGTTATTATTATCCTGATTATTTTGACAGGTTTACATGCGTAGGAGGGATGGAGTGCCCTGACAGTTGCTGCCACATATGGCAGATTACAGTTGATAAAAAAACTCTGAAAAAGTACAAAAAAATTGGAGGAGAACTTGGACAGCGTATGCGTGAAAAGATTGATTCCAGGACAGGCAATATAGAGCCGCATGGTGAAGAGAACCGCTGCGAGTTTCTTAATAAGGACAACCTTTGTGACATAGTCCTTGGGCTTGGAGAAGACTATCTTTGTGACACATGCCATACACATCCAAGACATGAAGAAGTATATTATAATGTACGTGAGCGTTCACTTGCAATTACATGCCCTGTAGCATGTAAAGAACTGCTTATGCGTGAAGAGCCTGTTGTTATAGAGGTAAAAGAAGACAATAAAAAGGACAGGCATGACAGGTATTTTGATATGCCATTGTTTGGACAGCTTGAAAATGTACGTGACAGCATGTTAGGCCTTGCACAGAAAAGGGATATAGATATATTTAAACGTATGTCCCTGATGCTTGGGATGGCACATGATATAGAAAGGCGTATAAGAAAAAGACAGTCAAGAAACAAAAACAGGCTTATAAATAAAATATTCCCATCATTCCAGGAATTTACTCCTGGTGAGGTGGATGAAATAAAAAAGATTATTTCTTCCTATAGTGATGTTTCTGCATACAATAGTATGGCAAAACATATTATAACAGAAGACGTTTCTGCAAAACAGGCAGTTACAGATATGTTTTTTACATTATGTACAATGGAACCTTTAAGGAATACATGGATACCATATATACAAAGTGTAATAAACATAAGGGCACAGATGGAGGAAGAAGAATACATAAAGTGCCAGAAAGAATTTAATGAAGAGATAACAGAAATACAGCTTGAACAGCTTCTGTTTTATTTTGTTTATCTTTACTGCTGCAGTGCAACATATGACAGGATGCTGCTTGCTAAAATCAAGATGGCAGTTGCCAATACTGTAATAATACGTGAGCTCTGGTTTATGAAATGGCTTGAAGATGACAAGATGCTTACAGAAGATGCACAGGCAGAAATGGCACACTGGTTTGTGCGTGAAGTTGAGAATTCAGATGAAAATATAGAACAGTGGGACAGTCTTATGCAGAGAAACCCAAGGTTTTCACTAGAGATAATGCTTGGTATTTTAATGTTATTGAAAGGAAATGATGATTGATATGGAATATAAAATTTTAGAAAGAGATGCAAAGCTTGGCGATTACAGCGCTGCTAAAAAACTCCAGCAGAGACAGGATAAACTGGAAACCCTGCCTATAAGGGATGCTTTCGGGTATTCCCTGGCATGGTGCCCAGAAGCAGTCCCTGCTGCCCTGCTTGATGACATTGACAAAATGTATAATAGTATTTCAGTAACAGATATTGATACTGATATTTCCATTGAAAAGGAGTCATTCCATAGCTGCCGTATAGAAGGCGCTGATACATCACTTGATGAACTATTTGATATTTTCAGGGCAAAGAGGACTGAAAAAAAAGGTGATAAAATGATTTTAAATACATACAGGGCAGTTAAGTTCCTTAACCTTACAGCAAAAAGGAATACAGACACACTTGTACGTCTGTGGGAAATAGTTACAGATGGTGTATGTGACAACCCAAACATCTCAGGCAGCAAATTCAGGACGGGGGTTGTTACTGTTGGTACACACCAGGCACCAGAAGTAGAACTGCTTGATTACTGCATGAAGCAGTTTTTTGGCTTTTATAATGGTGACAATATAGAATGTCCATATATAAAAGTTGCCATAATACATTTTTACTTTGTATATATGCATCCATTCTGTGATGGCAACGGGCGTATTGCAAGGCTGATTACATCGGACTTCCTTATACATTCAGGGCTTGATAATTTCAGTGCCCTTACACTTAGCAAGACAATTAATGAAACAGCGCCTGATTATTACCAGGCAATAGAAAACAGTGAAAATTCACTGCATGATGTTACACCATTTATACAATATATGTTAAAAACAGTTTATGATAATCTATATGAAGTACTTGAGGGACAGGGCAGGTACATTGTAAAACATACAGACTGGAGGCAGGTATTTGTATGAACAAGGGATTAAAGAAACTTACAAAAAAAGAAAGAGGCATATATCTTTCTGTAGCTTCAGTTTTTTTTATTCTGCTCGCATTGCTGTTTACTTATTTTAAGCCAATTAATACAATGGATTATATGGTAAGCGACTTTTTCTACCAGTCATTAGTTGAGAAAAAAGAAAGGGACTTAAACATAAAAATAATTGCCATAGATGAAAAAACTGTAAACAAGCTTGGCAGTTTTAAAACATGGGAGAGAAGTGAGGCAGCAAGGCTTATAAATTACTTAAATAATAATGGCAATAAGCCTGATGTTATTGCATTTGGGCTTGATTTCCATGATGAAAAAGGCAGTGAAGGTGATATAGAACTTATAAATGCCTGCCGTGAACATAAAAATGTATGTATAAGTTCAACTGTAGAAACAGAAACAAAAAAGGCTGCCAGGGCAAAAAAGGTACGTCTGGTTTCTATGACATCAGGTTTAAATAATACAGAGAAAGAAGTATCTCCAGAAGCATATGCTTATAATCCGCCAAATGGTACAATGGGCGGTGAAAAAATAACAGGTGTGTCTACGCCATTTAAAGCACTGATGCCGCATATTGCCACAGGTGTTATAAACACAGCAAAGAATGATGATGATGGCTATGTAAGGAATTTAGTTGCAAGTGTTAATTATAATGGTACACATTATGAAAGCTTTTCTATTATGATATACAGAATGTATTTATACTATAATGGGAAAAATTATGATATACCAGAAGCCAATTATGAAAATGAACTGGGTATAAATTATTCCAAGAATGGTGGTAATTTTAAGACATATTCATATTATGATGTTATAACAGGCAAAGTGGATAAAAAAGAATTTGGAAACAGTGTTGTTTTTGTTGGTGACTATACAGAAGGAAATACATTTAATGTGCCAAACCGCAGGACATCACAGATAAATGAAATTGAACTCCAGGCAAGCATATTAAGTGCATTAGTACAGAATAATACAATACACTATGCACATAAATGGTTTCTTGCTATATGGTATTCCCTGTTTGCAGTGCTTTTCTTTATAGCAACATCACATAGCAGCGGGCCAAGCATGATTTTTTCATCAGTAGTGCTTATTGCCGGCCAGGTGGCTTCAAGCTGTGTTTTAAATGTGTGGGGTTATTACATACCACTGCTGCGTATTATAATGCTTATTATAACTATTGCCTTAGTAAACCTTGTAGCAGGATATATTATTATAAAACGCCAGAGATATTCACTTGAAAAAGTATTTAAAAAATATGTTGACGAACAGGTAGTTAATGAAATTAAAGATGGCGGGATAGATGTGGCAATCGGCGGCAAAAGGAAAAATATTGCAGTGCTTTTTGTAGATATAAGGGGTTTTACGCCTCTTTCTGAAAACCTTATGCCAGAGCAGGTTGTAGACATTTTAAACAGCTATCTTACAATTATTGCAGATGCTGTAGCTGATAATGGCGGCACTCTTGATAAATTTATAGGTGATGCCGCAATGGCTGTATTTAATTCACCATCTGACCTTGATGATTATGTATTCCGGGCGGTGTGCACTGCATGGGATATAGTTTCCAACGGGGCAGCACTGCGCCAGGAGTGCCTTCAGAAATATGGTGTAGAGGTAGAGTTCGGCATTGGTGTCCACTGTGGGGATGCAGTTATAGGCAATATTGGCAGCCAGAGCAGGATGGAATATACAGCTATAGGTGATACTGTAAATACTGCTTCAAGGCTTGAGGGCGTAGCCGAACCAGGGCAGATACTTATAACCAGGGCAGTTGCAAGAGGGGCTGGCAACAGGATTGAAATATCATTTGCAGGGCAATACAGCCTTAAAGGAAAAAAGAAAAAAATTGCCGCATATGAAGTTAATAAATTAAGAGAAAGACCTGAACCATTAAAACGTGAAAAAAGTATTGAAGAAAAATGTGCAGATGGCATAAAAGAAATTAAAAAAGTGCCAGAAAAATACCTGGCTAATGTACAGGAACTTAAAGAAGGGATTAAGGAGGGAATAAAAGAAGCAGGAAACGGCAAAAACGGAATTACTGAAATATTAACTGGCAAAAGGTAAAATATAGCAGAAACAGTAAAAGGGGGAAAGCAATGGGGAAATTATATTGTATACCATCACTCAGGGAATTAGACAGTTATCTTGGATTTGCAGAAAGATATAATGCAGGTTTTGAATATAACGATTTCTTTATACCAGAGCTTCTTGATGATGGGACAGCACTTGATAAAATAATTAAACATTATATGTCAGTACGCCATGACCGTGGAAGTGATACAATGCATGGTGCGTTTCTTGATATATGTGTAAACAGTGCAGATTCAAGGATATTTGAAGCAAGTGATTACAGGGTGCGCCAGTGCATGGATATTGCTGTGAAAATGGGCCTTAAGGCAGTTATATTCCATACAAATTATATTGTAAACTTTAAGCTGCGTACATACCTTGATTCATGGATTGACAGGAATGAAGAATACTGGAGGCAGATATTAAAAGATTACCAGGAACAGCAGGTGTATATTGAAAATATGTTTGATGATGCACCAGGCATGCTAAAATCACTCGCAGAAAGAATGGCAGACGAACCGCGTTTTGGTGTCTGCCTGGATGTTGCACATGCATGTATATCAGGTTCACCTGTAGAAAGCTGGTATGATATTATATCACCATATGTAAAGCATATCCATATTAATGACAATGATGGTGTTGAAGATTTGCACAATCCTGTGGGTACAGGCATTATGGAATGGGACAAGTTCAGCAGGTGGTGCAGCGGGCTTGGAAAAGAACCGTCAGTGCTTGTTGAAACCAGAGGTTACAGGCATCTGGAGGAATCAGTGGAGTATATGCAGAAAAACAGGATATATCCATTTATATAGGAAGGGAAGGTAGTATATATGGTTTCAGAACCAGTAGTAAAGGCAATGATGGAAATAGCAGCATTAAGTTTTGTAGTACCATTTGCATTTGTGCTTATATGGAAAATGAGGTTCCGTAAAAGCATAATACCATCATTAACAGGTGTATTAGTATTTTTAACATTTGGAATAATATTAAAATCGGTGCCAAACCTGCTTTTTCTTTCAGTGGACAGCCCTGTTTCACGCTTTATAAATGGCAGCATATGGGCTTATGCAATATACTGCGGGCTGGCAGCAGGCATATTTGAAGAAGCAGGGCGTTATGTGGCATTTAAGCTTTTCCTTAAAAACCATGATTACAGGGAAAGTTCTGTTGCATACGGTCTTGGGCATGGCGGCATTGAGTGCATTGTAGTTCTTGGCTTTGCAATGTTACAGAATTTTACATATGCACAGATTATAAATGCAGGACAGATGGAAGAGATGATATCAACATTCCCAGATGAAAGCGCCAAGGCTGTTTTTATGGATTTACAGCAGGCTATTATAAATATGACAGTCCAGGACTGCATATGGGCAGGGGTTGAAAGGCTTTCTGCACTGGCACTGCAGGTATCACTATCAGTGCTTGTATACCAGGCTGCCAGGATACAGAATAAAAAACATTTACTTGCAATAGCAATACTGCTCCATGCACTTATAGATGTATTTGCAGCATTCAGCCAGCAGGGAAGGCTGCCAGTTGCAGTTATAGAAATAGTAATAATTATTTATGCGCTTATAGTTTCAGTGTTTGCATATAAAATATATACAAGTCTTCCGCATGATGACAGGAAATCTGCTGAAAGCAGGCAGAACTGGTCATTTGCGTCAAAAAAACTGGAGAAGGACAGCAGCAGTGGCAATGGCAGCACAGGAGATGGCAATGGAAACTAGACACCTTAAAATACTTATACTTGAAACCAGAAAGTTAAGCTATGGTTCATCAAGTGTATTTTTAACGTTGATATGTGGAATATTAAGGGAAAGAGGGGCAGGTGTAACACACTGTGTTATAAATGACCCTGAAGCTGACAGTGCACTGCTTGAAAGTTTCTCAGGCAAAAGCTTTGATGCAGTAATTGGCATGAATTCAATACTTCCACTGGCAGAATGTGACAGTGGAAGATATCTTGACAGTATAAATGCACCATTTATAAATATTATAGCTGACCATCCGATGCATGTGCATAAATACCTTGAAGTAAAGCTTAAAAGGTATTATGTGATATGTATAGACAGACACCATAAAGAATATATTGAAAAATATTATCCACATATTAAAAGAACTGTGGCGGTACCTTTTGGCGGGATAAAATACCTGCCAGATGGGGAAGATAAAGAAAAGTATTACAGTTACAGCCAGTTTGCAAACCGGAGGTACCATATATTTTTCCCTGCGACATATACACCGCCGTCCTATTACAGACAGGTTATGGAAGAAACTAACATAATCTATGTAAAGCAGGCGGAAGAAATAATGCATGCAATTATGGATGGTGACACCTCCCCGGTACATGAGCTTTACAAGAATATTACATCCTGGAAAGAAGAGCGTTTTGCTGCAAGGATGTATAAAGCAAGGTATATTGATAAATATATACGTGACTGTTTCAGGGATATGGCAGTATCTGCCCTGTTAGAAGAAGGCTATAAAGTTGATGTGGCGGGTGCAAGGTGGGATATGTATAATGGGCGCTATAAAGACAGGCTGGTTATACACAGGCAGAAAGAATATTCAGATATCCCACAGGCAATGGCAAATTCACAGGTTGTATTAAATGTCCAGCCGCTATTCACAGAAGCACCACATGACAGGGTTTTTAATGCAATGGCAAATGGTTCGGCGGTCCTGTCTGATACTTGCAGCTATATAGAAGCGTACTATAAAAAAGACATGTTGTTGTTTAATACAGGAAATATCCATGAGAGCATTGCAGGAATGGAAGATATATTAAACAATACAGAGAAGCTTTACAAAATGGCATCAGGTCTTAGAAATTTATCAGAAAATGAAACATGGCATGAAAGATGTGCCCGGATTACCAGTTTTATTAATGAAATTTTAAATTTTTTGTAATTGACAATCCTGGCAAATAAAAGGTATTATACCATTGCCATTTATTATGAAATGGAAAAACCATGAATAAATGTAAAGGGATGTTTTGTATATGCTATATAAGTATTTTAAATTCGATAAAAAGAGAATAATATATTTTATAACTATAGTATTATTTATCTGTATATTACAGTATATTGTCACAGGCTCAATGGTTTCAAAACAGGTTGTAACCACAGAAGCAGGTAATGTAAACAGCAGTGTTATTGGTATTATAGACAACGAAGAAGTAATACGCCAGAAATTCCATTTTGACAGGAAAGTTGTACTTTCGCAGTTTATATTAAGTTTTGGTTCATTTGAAAGGAAAAATGTTGGTGATACACTGGAAATACAAATGACAGATGCTGATAATAATATTGTATATGAAACAGATATTGATGTGGACAATATAACTGCAAACCAGACATATACAGTAAATATGGATTATACGGTTACAATACCTAAAGGTGTAACATGCTGTATAAGGCTTACATGCAGTTCTGGCAATATGCCATATGCAGTTATACCAACACTTAATACTACTAACAGAACAGACCCTAATACTTATATGTCAACACTTAAAATGCAGACACGCAAAAAATCATTAAATATATCTTATACATATTCGTATAGGCAGATATATCCTCTTATAGTCCTTATACTTGAATTTGTACTGGTATTCATTATATGTTTTGAACGTGTAACAGCCTATGCACCATTTTATATTAAAAAACGGCAGAAACAGCAAAGACGTGAAGAAAAAGAATTGAAACTGCATAAAACTGCCAGTGAAAGCCGGAGCAGGAAGAATATAGATAAAAAGACAGATAATAATACTTCTATTAAAAAACATAAAAAAACAAAACATAAAAAAGGTATAAGGGAATTTATAATATACTGCCTTTCAGAGCCAAAGGTTTTAAAGAATATACGTAGGTTTATTATATTATTTAACCCGTTTGTGCTTTTTATAATACTCGAAACAATGAACAGCAATATTTCAGGCATGTACCCAAATGTGTGGATTTTCACATGGATACTGCTGCTTGCTGTCCAGTTTGCAATTTATGCCATCGCAGGCAACATGTATACAGCAATGCTTATAATGGATGCCATACTGTTCCCGGCAGGGCTTGGCAACCTTTTTATAATGAATGTAAGGGGCACACCGCTTCTGCCAGCAGATATTTTCGGGCTTGCAACAGCAACAGAAGTTGCCTCAACATATACATTAAGATTTAAACCAGCAGAATTTATAATGATACCAGCATTTGTCATCTGGATAATGCTGGTAATAAGGTTTAAGGAAAGGACAAATAAAAACCAAGTTAAAGCAGCACATAAACAATTAATGAATAATAAATTAATTAAGCGGGGGGCGCATGTAATAACGGCTGTTGCAATATTTATGGTATTGTACAGCACAGGGCTTTTAGAATTATGTGGCATAAAAGACAATGTGTGGAATAAAGTTGCCTCATGCAAGTCAAATGGTTTTTACATGAACTTTTTTATTAACTTAAGATATCTTAAAGTATCAGAGCCGGCAGGGTATTCGCATGATGCAGTGGCTAAAATATTAGACAGCATAGAAACAGAAGAACAAATACCTGTGCAGCCAGCCAGTGGAGGGGCATTGGCAGAAGAAGAAAGCAGCACACCGCTTTATAACAGTGATTTTAAGCCTTGCACAACACTAAATGGCAAGAAGCCAGATATAATATTAATAATGAATGAAAGCCTGGCTGATTTTTCACTTGTAGGTGATGTAAATTATAACAGGGACCCATTAGAATATATACACAGCATGAAAGAAAATACGATAAAAGGGCTTGATTATGTATCAGTGTTTGGAGCAGGCACAAGCAATTCTGAATTTGAGGCAATGACAGGCAATACCATGTCATTTTTCCCAAGTGGCTGCAATGTATACCAGCAGTTTATGCATGAAGTGACATACTCAATGCCATCATATCTTAAGACCCTTGGATATACCTGTAATGCAATACACCCTAGCAGTGGTACTAACTGGAACAGGATTAACACATATAAAAGCATGAAATTTGATGATTTCATAACTATTGATGATTTTAAAAATCCTGAATATATAAGGTATATAAGCGATAAAGAAAGTTATAAGAAAGTTATAGAGCTTTATGAGAACCACGGCAGGGATAAACCAATGTTTATGTTTGACATGACAATCCAGAACCATGGCGGCTACCTTACCAATACAAACTGGAAGGACCCTGTTTATGTAGAAGACTCATACTACAATGAAGCCAAAGAATTCCTTTCAGCAACCAAAGTGTCGGATGACGCATTCAAATATCTTGTTGAATATTTTGAAAAACAGGACAACCCTGTGATAATCTGTATGTTTGGTGACCACTGGCCGTCAATAGAAACTGGTTTTTATGAAGAACTGCTTGGCAAACCACAGGATGAATGGGAACTTGAGGATATACAGAAGCGTTATGCAACACCATTTGTAATATGGGCAAACTATGATATACAGGAAGGGGACAATGTGCTTATAGGAAACAACCTCATTGAAAACCTTCTTCTTAAAGAGGCAGGCATTGAACTTCCGCTTTATAATAAATATGTTGAAAAAGTTTCAGAAGATATACCAGTTATTAATGTAAACGGGTATATGGACAAAGCAGGAAACTGGCATAAATATAATTCAGATGAAACGGAAGAGGAGGCAGAACTTCTGGATAATTATAAAATACTCCAGTATGGGTATTACAGTGACCCTGATAAAGAAAAAATGTCAGAACTGTTTGGAATGGAAAATTAAGGTGGCAAAATGAAATATTTAAAACAATTTTTAATAATTATCCTGGTATCATTTATTGGTGAAATATTAAAAGAAATAATACCATTTCCTGTACCAGCAAGCATATATGGCCTGATAATAATGTTTACATGCCTTTGCACTGGTATAATAAAGACAGAGCAGGCTGGCAGTGCAGGGGATTTTTTAATTGAAATAATGCCAGTAATGTTTATACCAGCGGCAGCAGGGCTTATGGACTCATGGGATATATTAAAGCCTGTGCTTCTGCCAGTGTCAGTTATAACCGTAGTATCTACCATAATAGTAATGGTGGTATCTGGAACAGTGACACAGCTTGTCTTAAGGCATAAAAAATAATACCAGGATAATATACAAACCTGGTATTAAATTGGCAGAAAGGGAGAACTATAATTATAATGCAAAATTTTTTAAGTAATTCAGTATTTTTTGGATTAGTTTTAAGCCTTGCTGCATATGGTGCAGGGCTGTGGGTTAAGAAAAAATTCCAGCTTGCTGTTTTTAACCCGCTTTTAATAGCAATTATTATTGTAGTTATTGTATTAAAGCTTACAGGCATAAAATATAGTGTTTATAATGAAGGTGCTAAATATATAAGCTACCTTCTGACACCAGCAACCGTATGTCTTTCAATACCCTTATACAGACAGGTGTCAATATTAAAAAAGAACTGGAAAGCACTTGTGGCAGGTGTAGTGGCAGGTGTCCTTGCCAGCATGGGGAGTGTCATGGCAATGGCAATGTTTTTTGGCATAACGCATGAACAGTATGTCACACTGCTGCCAAAATCCATTACAACTGCGATAGGCATGGGGGTTTCAGAAGAACTAGGCGGCATAACATCAATAACAGCTGCAGTAATAATAATAACAGGCGTAATAGGAAATATAATAGCTGTACCAGTCTGCCGTCTGTTCCATATAACAGAACCTGTTGCAAAAGGCATAGGGCTGGGCTCATCAGCACATGCCATAGGGACGGTTAAAGCGTTTGAAATGGGTGAAACGGAAGGGGCAATGAGCAGCCTTTCAATAGCGGTATCAGGGCTGGTAACAGTTGTAATGGCATCAGTATTTGCAGGATTTTATTAAAAAATATTATAATATATAATAAAACAGCAGGAAGGAGGGTTTCATATGGACATGCCCAAAATGGTATTATTTGATTATGGACAGACATTAATTGCAGAACACCAATTTAATGGGATAAAAGGAACAGAAGCAGTTTTAGAATATGCCACAAAAAATAAATATAACCTGACAGCGGAACAGATACAGGCAAGAGCAAATGAAACCAACCAGGAACTTGGAAGGTTTGACCCAGAGAAAAGACATTTATCACAAATAGAAATACCTAATACAATGTTTACCCCATATCTTTACGAATCACTTGGAATAGAGATTGAATTAAGTAATTCTGGAATTGACAGGGTATTCTGGGATGCTGCTTCACCAGGAACCCCAACGGAAGGTATAGAAGATTTTTTAGAATATCTTGGGAATAAAGGCATACGGACAGGCGTAATCAGCAATATTGCTTATGCGCAGCCTGTAGTTGCAGAACGCATAAACCGTTTACTTCCAGAAAATAAATTTGAATTTATTATAACATCAAGTAATTATATATTCCGCAAGCCAAATAAAAGAATATTTGGCCTGGCATTGGAAAAAGCTGGAATAAGACCAGATGAAGCCTGGTATATAGGAGACCAGTATGAATGTGATATAAAAGGGGCGGCAAATGCTGGCATATTTCCTGTATGGTATACAGGGGCAATGGACTTGCCATATAAAGAGGATAAGAATATATTAACGGTGAAAACATGGAATGAATTAGAAGAGTGTATTGGAACATGACACTATAAATTTATAGTAAAATCTGGAATAGTAACAACCATTATTACATAGTACTGTTTTTGTACCATATCCGTTTCATTAAACTTCCAGTTATTCTGTGTTTGGAAACGGACGTGGTTTTTATACCAGAATATATTGTGAATACATACAGAAAGTGTTATAATCAGATAAAATATAAGGAGGTATCATTATGAGGAAATTAGTTGCCACAGGATTATCCATTGCCCTTGCAGGGACTCTCCTTACAGGCTGTATGAAAATGGATGGCAATATAATAGTTAACACTGATGGTTCTTGTGTGCTCAGCACAGAAATCAATGTAGAAAAAGATGCCATGCTTTCAGCATATACAAAGTATCTTAATGAAGCCGGCGGCGGTGACGGCTTTACAAAAGAACAGGTTTCTGCCATGCTTGAACAGTATGGAATAAAACTTGTCAAAATTGACAATAAAGAATACTATAAGATTTCACCAGATACAGCAGGACAGGCAACAGGCAGAATACCTGGCAGTACAGCGGATAATGGTATAAATCTTGTAAATAATAAGTTTGACAACATAACAAATTATTATAAATCCATTGCAGGAAAATCTTACCAGACAGAGGACAATGTTTTAAGTTTATCTGAAACTTCATTTGTAATAAAACAGCCTGCCAATTCAAATGTTATTGATAAACTTTTTTCAGGCAGCCTGGAAGATAGTGTTGCAAGCATGCTAAAGGGAAATGCTATGCGTGGTGACAATGCGGAAGATGAATTTGACGAGCCTGACAAAGTAGTTCCATGGGAAGATGATGAGTATATTGATGATGAAGAAGATGTAGTTACTAATAATGGTGATATTAATGCTGTTTTAAAGCTTTTTGAGGACAAGGAGATTATGGCAAGCCTTAAAACTGCAACAATGACATACAAAGTTACATTTCCATCAAAGATTAAAGAGAGGTCAGCTAATGCTGTTTTATCAGATAATGATAAAACGGTATCTGTTACAATTCCTTTAGTAAGTGACAGAAGCTTTAATGAGTATGCAGTATGCGAAAATGATATTGCAGCTGAAGGTGCAATAAATGGTGCTTTCTATAAAAAGGCCATTACTGTTACAATTCCTGAAAATGCCACAGCAGCATTAAATGGAAATGAAATTTCTGATAAAACAGTAAAATGTGATAAAACAGGTACATACAATTTTAAATTATCAGATGGAAGAGGCACTACAGAAACACTTTGTTTTATGGTTGATACAAGCGCGCCTGTTGTTGCAAGGCAGAAAGAGGCTGGCAAAGCAGAATTTAGTGATTTATATAAAGGGCAGGAGGCTTTGTTAAACAGAGGATATATTGCCGTATATGATATAGAAGGTGGTGTATCAGAAATTGTTGTTGACAGTACTAATGTAATAAAAGCAGCAACAGTAAATGTTAACAGTAATATGGATAAAGACAGCCTTATTAGCCAATATTATATTTACAGCCTTAATTTAAATGACTTTGATGAGGGAAGCCATGCAATAAGTGTTTCTGATATGCTTGGCAATAAATCAGAAGAAGAATTTATAATTGACAGGACAAAGCCATCAGTAAAAGGTGTTAAGAATGGCAAGACATATAAGAAAGCTGTAACAATAAGTTTTTCTGATGAAAATGGTATACAGTCAGCTTCCTTAAATGGAAAAGCATTTAGAAATGGAAGTAAAGCCAGCAAAAAAGGCACTTACACGCTTAAAGTAACTGATAATGCAGGTAATGTTAAAACAGTAAAGTTTAAGATTAAAAAATAAAAATATTTTTGGAAGGATATATAATATGCCACAGAATGAAAGCAAAGAATTATTAGAAGCACTTGATGCAATGAAAAATGAAAGAAACAAGGAGAATGCAGAAAGGCTTACAAAACTGCTTGAAGATATGGAAGTGCTTGTGCCAGCAGTTATGCCTAAGAATACAGACCCTGCTATTTTAAAGCAGATGTCATCAAGTACTCCAGACACACCACAGCCTATACCAGCAGGCGCACAGCCTTTGCCATGTATATTACAGAATGAAACTGGCCAGAAGTTTTTTCCTATATTTACATCTAATGAACAGATTGAAAAGGGAGAGGGCATCCCCAAATACCCCATTACCCTTAATATGCCATTTAAGTCATGTATTGACCTTGTAATTAATCTTAAAGGTGTTGAAGGTGCAGTAATTAATCCATATACACATAATATCCTGATGAATATTAACAGGGAAAATGCTGCAGCAGCAAGACCAGAGAAAATCCAGGTTTCAGAGCAGGAATTCCATGCCATTGTGAGAAGGCAGATGGAATCAGTGCTGCTTCCTGGAAAGATTTTTACAGAAGGAGAAGAATTTATAAAAGATTTGTGCAACAGGGAAGGAGAATGCCTTACAGAGTTCTTTAAAGAGCCATATGCAAAAATTGGATGCCCTTATAAAGCTGATGATTATGACTTTATGACATTAAGCATAAGTGATACATTGCAGCTTACACGTATTTCAATGCCACATGAGTATGCATACCCTGGCACCGCTGAAACCCTTTTCGTAACATGGAACCCGGAAGAGAAAAAAGCAGGTTATTATGGTATATTAAATGCACCAAGAGGCGAATTTAACAAACTTATGGAGATTACTTCTGAAGGAAAGGCAATAGACCATGGACCAGCACCTGGTGAAGGAAATGAACTCCAGAGCATTATTGATATTGCAAATGCGAAGAACAGTAAATAAGTTACTTTTTATATTTAACTATGCAGCATGTTATTAAAGAGGTGTAAAATATTTAATGATAATATATCTTATCCGTCATGGAAGGCAGAGCAGTCCTGACTGCAATGTAAATGTACCTTTATCAGAAGAAGGGCGTATGCAGTCACGCCTTCTTGGCGAAAGGATGAAAATGTATAAACTGGATGCGCTTTATTCAAGCACACTTGTACGGGCCGCCGAAACTGCAAGGACTGCATTTGCATATAATAAAGAACTTTTAGAAAACCTGCAGTTAAGACAGGGGCTTGAAGAAATTGATTTTGGTATACTCACTGGACAGAAAGATGAAGAGGTAAAGAAATTCTATAAAGAATATTACCAGGAACAGCTTGATAACTTTATGGAGGGCAGGGTACAACAAGGTACAGCTTTAGAAGAAGTAAATGCTTTTATTGGTGATTTTTTCGTACCACCTGAAGAAATGTGGTATCCAGAAGGTGAAAACGGGGCAATGGTGCTTGAACGTGTAATGCCAGTTGTTAAAGAATGGATAGAAAGTGGTAAAAAGAACATTGCCGTTGTGACACATGGTGGTGTTATACGCATACTTCTGTGTTCACTGTTTGGTGGTGATTTTGCAAGACGCCTTATGTTTGGCACATCCCTTGAAAACTGCAGCATTACACAATTACATTATGACGAAGCCAAAAACGGCTTTTTCCTGGACAGGTTTAATGATTATGCACATATAGAAAGGCAGCCAGAACTTCTAAGGGAGAATTTTTCAAGAGAAACATAAAGTTGTAACAAACCATATATATTAAAAATAACAGCAGGATTATATAGGAAGTCCTGCTGTTATTTTTAATATATATTCCGTTTCATAAAAATCCTAGTTATTCTGCATTTGTATAAAAACGGACGCAAGTTTTCTATGTCCATGCTGGATTATTCTCTTTGTATTTTATACTTGCAAATAGTATGATATGGAGATATTATGGAAGCGGATAAATGTAGTTAAATAAACTAGGAGTAATACTTAAAAAATGAGAATAACAGAAAAAGAAACTGGCATAAGCGGGCATATTATAAGGCTATATTGGTTAAATACAGAAGATTTTACGGATGAAATGTTCTGGGATTATTATAAAAAACTTTCATCTGCCCGCCGCCAGAAAACTGATAAATACCGTTTTGCAAATGACAGGCAGTTGTCTGTGGGTGCAGGTATATTGTTAGATAAAGGTCTTTCATACTATGGTCTGGAAGAGGCAGGTGTGCAATTATCTTATAACGAAAATGGAAAGCCGTTTTTACCAGATTTTCCAGAAATCCATTTTAACCTGTCCCATTCAGAAAAAATGGTTTTTGCCATATTTACTGATACAGAAGCAGGCTGTGACATTGAGAAAATAAAACCAGCAAATTTAGGGGTTGCGCGCAGGTTTTTCTGCGCTAGCGAATATGGGTATATTGCAGGACAAAAGAATAAAACAGAAAAGCAGGAGGCTTTCTACCGTTTATGGACACTAAAAGAAAGTTTTGTCAAATCAACAGGTACAGGACTTTTAATTCCTTTAAATTCTTTTGAAATAAAATTTGGTCCAGATATATGCATGGATTATATAATGGAAGATAACTTTGCTAATAACAACCTGGACATTAAGATATTCCAGAATATTGATAATGCAAAATATTATTTCCAAAGTTATATAGATAATGGATATTGTGCATCAGTCTGCCTGAGGGTAAGGGATACTGCTTTAATGAAATTATAAGTATGTTTATTGTAAGATAAGAAATATTTTTGTCCAAAACCATTGATTATCTCTGAAAAGCCTTAAAAACAGGCACTTTTATAGATACAAGCAACTGAATTTACTACCAATTTACTACTTTTACGGAAAAAGTCTTGATATGCACAACCACAAGAACCAAACACACAGATAGGACAACTTACAGAAAATCTTTACCATAACAGCGTTTCTTTGCTCCGCAAAATGCGGAAAATGGAAACGCTGTTTTCATTTCCAATGTTACGCAATAGAACGTCATTTTTAGGGTGTGGAGTATAATTCTTTTACCTCTGCTCTTTTCGTGTCTACAAGCCGCTTAAATCAATGGGAAAAAGGCTTCTATTGCGTAACAATCTATCCCCCAAAAAGAGTACCAGCGCAGAAACAGCTTTCCAAGTGCGATATACAGCGGCTCTGCATTTTCAACTGCCTATGTCGGATTTACCTACATTGGATTATCCAACGTTGGAAAAACCTACGTAGGAAAATCCAACGCAATTAAATAAAGATATATAGAGTAACGATAAATGAAATACTGATTCTATCAATTACCCATTCCTATCCTTTCCAGTGGAGGAACGGAAACAAAAAGAAACGGCTATACCGGAATTGACCTTAACTTGCCTTTTATGTTTTGTTACGCAATAGAACGCCATTTTCGGGGGTTAGAGTATAAATCCCTTACCCCGACCGTTTTCAAGGCTCTATGACCGCTTAAAACGCCGAGGAACAGGATTCTAACGAATGACAACATACCCCATGTTATCACAACGCCCCTTTGAGTGGCATATAAGTCTGCCCGTTTTCGCCTATGGCTTGACGGGCAGATTCTGCTTGTTGGGAAGAATCCCAAACCCTCTTGAGCAAGTCTGATTTTTTCCATGTAACACATTGTACTTATTCGGCTAACCGTATATAATTATAGCTGGTAAATTTTGTGGGAAAAGGTGAATGAAGATGTTAGAGTTTATTTCTGCCCCGGAAGCAGCGAAGAAATGGGGCATTTCAGAAAGACGGGTACAGAAGCTATGCGAGGAAAATTGCATACCCGGAGTAGCAAAGTCCAGCCACTTATGGCTGATACCAAAAGACGCGGAGAAGCCCGCAGATGCCCGCATGAAAGCAGAAAGGACCAAAAAGCATGAATAGGATTTTAGTGATAGATGATGACAAGGAGCTTTGCACACTAATCAAGCAAAGCGTTTTACAGGAATGTATCGAAGCTGACTGTTGCTACTCCGGCAAATCCGGCTTGCTGCAACTGAAAGAAAAAGAATACCAGCTTGTCATACTGGACGTAATGATGCCCGGTTTTGACGGGTTCGAAACATTAGAACAGATCAGAAAAGAAAACAGCCTGCCGATTTTGATGTTCACATCAAAAAATGACAGTGCTTCAAAAGTGCGGGGGCTGCGGGCAGGAGCCGACGATTATTTAACGAAACCTTTTGATATGGACGAGCTGATTGCCCGCATTGTTTCACTGATAAGACGCTATACCCGTTTCAATCAAAAAGAGGGGCAGTCACAGACATTTGATTTTGACGGACTGACTATCGACTTTAACAGCCGTTCCATTACTACGGTAAACGGAGAATTTGAGCTGCCGCCGAAAGAATTTGGCCTGCTTCTGTTTCTTGCCAAAAATCAAGGGAAAATACTGACAAAACAGCAGATTTATGAAAAAGTATGGGGAGAAGATTATGTTTATGATGATAGCAATATCATGGCAATTATAAGCCGGTTACGAAAAAAGGTAGAAGAAAATCCCGGAACCCCCAAATATATACAGACGGTAAAAGGGATTGGCTACCGCTTCAATAAGGAGGTATGAGGGTGTATATAGAGATTGTCATTATGATTATAATTGCCGCTGTCCTTTTTCCAGTTTGCAGCTCCCTGCTTATTGTCCGGCGTGTAAAAAAACAGATTTTGGAAATGGTTGACGCTTTAGAAGATGTAAAAAAAGGGAATGGAAACAGACGGATTTTATCAGAAACACATGAGCTTGTAGCCCCTCTTGCTTATGAGATCAACGATATTATCCTATCCTACGAAAACAGGCTTTTAGCTTATCACCAGACAGAAGAAACAAACAGGCAGCTTATGACGAGCCTTTCCCATGATGTAAGGACACCGCTTACTACACTGATTGGATATTTAGATGCCGCACATAAAGGGATTGTCACTGGAAAGGAACGCGACGACTATATAGAAACTGCCCGGAGAAAAGCGCATGACTTAAAAGAATATATAGACGTACTGTTTGACTGGTTTAAGCTGGGATCAAATGAATTTTCCATGAATATATCCACCGTTGATTTAACAGAACTGACACGGAACATACTGATTGACTGGATACCGATATTTGAAGATACACAGGTGGATTTTTCGATTGATATTCCAGAGCAGCCTTTCCGGGTGAGGATTGACCCGGACGGATATATGCGGATATTAAACAATCTGATACAGAATGTAATCTCCCACAGCCACGCAGATAAAATTGAAATTTCTTTATCCGGGCAGGGCGGGAACATAAAAATTCTTTTGCGTGATAATGGAGTGGGAATTGACAAGGAGGACTTAAAGCATATTTTCGAGCGGCTTTATAAATGCGATAAAGGGAGATCTGAAAAAGGCAGTGGTCTTGGTCTGTCTATCGTACACCAGCTTGTGGAAAAATTGAACGGAACCATAACAGTAGACAGCGCACCGGGGGAAGGAACCGTTTTCACCCTGCTTTTTCCTCTGACAGATTAGGGATAACATAATACGGGAACCTTCTCAATCCAAAAGCGGATTGAGAAGTAGCGGAAATGGGACTGCTTGCAGCCCCATTTCCTTAATTGCAAGGTTAATGCAAGGTTCGTGCAAGGTTAATGCAAGATTGGCGTGATAGAATAGGAGACATGAAAAACTTTTATTTCATAAAAGGGAGGTTTCGCAATGAGCAAATATGTAATTGAAACAAAAAATCTTACCAAACAATACGGAACACAGAAAAGCGTTGCCGATCTGAATATCCATGTTCAG
>JAAWKM010000176.1 GCA_022797375.1 Lachnospiraceae bacterium | reverse complement strand
AAGTATGCAACATGATATTTGCAATACTCAGGGACAATAAGCCTTTTGAAATCATTACTCCGCAGGAGCATATCAAAAAATACAATGCTGCTAAATGCGGCATAGCCGCATAAAATACCGTAAATCCAACGAATCAATATCTTTTGAAAAAATGATATTTTCACCAAGGGGTAAGTGCGCCCTTTTTTGCTTAAAAAAATAATTTCGATCTTTCTCATTTTGCTATTGACATTTATTAGCTGGACTTGTTAATTCATGCCAAATACCATAAGCTAAGGCGGAATCCCCCGAAAAATGATGTCATAAATGATTTTCACTGTAAAATACATTCTTTTTCCTCCATTTCCCACTTCTGGACATCATGTCCAGAAGTTAATCCTTTTTACTTTCCTCACGCCTTTTCTGCCACTTCATATTTTCTTCCCTCATAATCCTGTCAAACATAAAATGAAACATAAACAACAGACGCAGTTTCTTAAACATTCTGCCCATCCACGTATATACCTTTTTTATCCGCATATTTCTCCTTCCTTTGTCATTCCAGACAATAAATTGTGTAAAAATTAGCAGACATTTCACTGTTACCATACTCCACGTCATCAAGAAGAAGCGCCTGGAACAGCACGTCTTTTACATTTTCAAGCAACGCTATTTTCTGCTCATGTTCCAACAGGTGTCCATATTCCACGCTGCCAGAAAAAACAGATTTGCTTGCCACCTCACAGTAGGTAAACAGTCCGAGGATATATTTATTTGACATGATGAAAGCATATGTTTCCCGCCCCTCATGGACTATTTTGTATTTATTCATTTCCACTTTCGGAAGTGTAAAAATGCACCGCACTGTTTCAAGGCACAGCCTGTTTCCGTAATCTGGATTCAGTTTCTTTTTGTACCTTTGCATCCTTGAATAAATCCCTTCACGTTCCATGATGGAATGGCTGCGCTTAAACTGTGATTTTTTGCAGAAAATATCCAAATCCATATATACGTTGTTGATGACCGTTTTTTCCGCATACTGCTGGAAAGATTTCAGCCTTAACAGATAGACAAGAACCTCGTCCAGTTTTTCCTCTGACGTAATGGTCTGAAAAGGCGAAGCACCAAACTCAATCCTTTCAAACATAAGCGGGCAGCTCCCCTTTTTCACTTCATGTTCCATTATTCTCCTGACATCACGCAATGACTCCACATTGATCTCCTTTCTATTCCCTGGTACATACCAGGAACAATAAAAAAGGCAGCTACAAATCTGCTGACTTATAACTGCCCTTACGCTGTTCTCCTGTTATACTGTTTTTAAAACAGAGGTCTTCACCTCCGTACCTCTGGAAACCTTGCCAGAAGTGTGGCTAAAAAGATAACCACACTTCTATCAAAGCTTGAGAATGCCATCCGCTACATTTCTGGCTGGATTATTCCAGTTTTATCTTTGCCCTTCTTGCAAATTCCTTTTTCCTGTCCATTAACTGTTGCTGTTTTTTCTTTGGCAGATACTTCATCATATCCGCATAGTCCATTTTTGCCACCGAAGTACCAGCAGACAGTGTGAAGAGCTGTATTTCAAGCCATTCCCTCCACAAATCCTTAAACATGGTGTCTGCATCTGTATAAGTTGTAATACCATCAAATCCTCTTGGCGGCTTATAATAATACTGTAATTTCACATATCCATATCTCCCCACGTCTACTACAACAACCTCCGCAATCTCATACAGTTCTACAAAAGCATCTGCAACCTTTTTGCATTTTTTCTGTTCTTTCCTGCTTATGTATCTTTCCTTTTTCATAATCTGTAATATTCCTTTCTGCCACTGGGCATTGATATAAACCTGATAAAAGGAAGCCTGCTATATAATTCCATTTTCCGCCCATCCGCCCCATACATATCGTGCTGGACCGCCTGCTGGTAATAATGGCTCATGGTTGATGGCGCATTGTAAAGGGCAGTAATCAGATATGCCCTGATATTTGTAATCTTTGTAATGGTATCTTTCATGCATCTTATGACATACTCCACATGGCTGCTTGTCAGTTTGAGGAAACGTGATTTTACAAGCTCATAAGGGTAAGCATCCCCATTAATACGGATTGTTTTCCGTTTCACGCATACCACATCACAGATTGTTTCATATATTTCCTCATACATCTCCTTATGTCTGTCCTTGTCATATTTCATGTAATGCTCATATTCAATATTATCACAGATAAGTTTCATATATGCATTTGTTTCATCCATCAAATCAGTCATATCATCCTTTCCATGCACTGGCGCATTATCTGTTTTCCTCTCTGATTGATTGATATGATTGTTATAAATCATATCAGTATAATTATATTCAATATAACTAGGGTCTGGTTTTTGAACTTCTTGAGGTTCAACTTCTGAACTTTCAGAAGTATAATTATTGGACTTATTGAAATTCAGATTTTGAACTTCTGCGGATTTATCAGTATTTACGTCTGTTTCTTCCGGTCCCTTATCCTCTGCTGCTACAAAATTTTTTACATAAATAATGTCAGGCTTGCCAAGCCCCCTGCGTTTTTTCTCTATTAGCCCAATCCCGTTATCATTGTCAAGCTCTTTTATAACCTTCACACAGGTTGCCTTTGCACAGCCCAAATCTTCCATTATATTTTCAACCATATAAATTATGTATGCCCGGTTTTTATCATCCAGCCACCCATTTTTCATAGATAATGCCATTCTGTCAAGCATCAGCCCATATAGAAGCTTGGCATCGCTGCTAAGCCCCTTGAAACGCTTGTCCTTTATCAACAGGCGGGGAACACGGTAAAAAGAAAACTGTTCCGCTTCAACGCCATAGTAATAATCAAATTTTAATGGCTCACCCATTCTTACCGCCTCCTTACTGTTTTTCTTTCCATTCCTCCAAAAGCTGGATAATGATGCCCTCTATCTCATCACTGGAATAATCCTCTGAAAAATACCTGTTGATTTTATTGCCTTTAATCGTTATTTTCCTCTCTTTGGTTTTTTTCTGTCAGTATCAGCCTTACCATTGCAAGTGTAAGCTCGCCACTTTTCCCATATTCTTTCAGCTTTGCCGCCTGCGCATTGGTAACAACTGCTCCTGTTTCCTGAAGAATGACCTCCACATACCGCTGTTGTTCTTCTGTCAGAAAGGAAATATCCACTCCCTGCGATATTCCTATCTTCTTTGCGTCCACCATACTAAGAAGCCCATCAGAATAAACGCATGATCAAAAATTATATGATTTTTTTATAGTTATTTGTTAGGTTTTACCAATTAATATTAAAAACACTTCCTTTTTGAACCAGGATAAGATACACTGTTTCAAAAAGATACTTTATGAATATGTGTAAGAGGAACATTATGGCAAAAAAAGATACAAAATTGAAAAACTTATCAAAAACCGTTCATATGCTTGTAGAAGAGATGCGTGTTTCAGAAGTGGAAGGACTGGATCATATTAATGATTTCTGGTAATAATCTGTCCCAAGGCATTCATCCAGTTTTGCAAGTATCTGTGAACACAAACTCCTGAAACTGCAGTTAAAGGGGCAGCTTACTTCAAGTACAGGGACCAGTTTCCGGTAAGGCAGGTTTGTTTCAATTACCCCTCCACAAAGACATGCTGCAGCCTGTAAACAGCTTGTTTTGCCAATCCCAGACACACCAATGCAGGTTGCTGATGTCATTCCTGTTGCAACACCCTTGAAGCCATTGCCAGCATACCTGTTTTCAATGGTTATATTCTCCCCTTTCATGCTGTGCATGGCATTCAGCAGCCTTACCGACTCAGCAGTCCCTTTTCTCTGCATTGATATGGAAACCATGGAATATAATTTATGGTAAATCTCATATGCCATGTCATTTGGTACAAATATCCTGTAGATATCAGGCAGCTTCAAAAGCCTTGCCCCCGCATCCAGTCCCCGAAAAGCTTCATCATATTCCGGAAGGACTTCCAGTGCTGCCTTAAGTTCCTTCCCAAATAACATTTTTGGTAACATTGTAGAAAAATCAGTTATCATATAATCCTGCCTCCTTTGCATAATTAATGTGTCTCCTCTTCCTTTCTTCCTCCCTTGTTTTCCTGATGTTTTTCACATCCGGGCTGGTTTCTGTCACCGCATTGTGCTTAATGGCCTGTATATGTGACACCAGCTCTATCTCTGACTGTATGCTTTGCCGCTGTTCCCTGTTAATAATCTCTTTCTGTCTTTCTTTCATATCCAGTACTGCTTCTATGTCCTTTCCCTGGTATCTTGATTCAATCAAATCAAACCTTGTATATTCCCCCTCTTCATAAATCCACACACATGATACATCAGCCCTGTCATATGCCACTGTGACTTTCCCGCCCTTCAGGCATCTTTCAAAGAAACCTTCACAGAAATACCTGAGGCCATTTACTTTTAACCCAAATCTTGAGAAATTTCCATCTGTCCTTGGCAAAAGAGTCAGGATAATCTGCTCCTTTGTAACATCCTGCAGCACATTGCATCCCCTTAAATTTTCTATGCCATATTTCCATATGCAGCTACTATATGGCTTTATCCCCAGTTCCAGCATTTCCTCCGTAAATGGAAAATTCTTTATAATATGCTTACTGTTATAATGGACGATACATCGGAGCAGGATTGTTTCAAATTCTTTCAAGGTCAGGCAGCTTTTCTCTTTATAGTTTCCAAAATAAGAACCCCTTTCCAGATATTCCTCTGCCACAACTCCCGCACCTTTCAGGTATGGTTTGAAGAAGTTTTGTATAATATCAAAGAACTTCTCTACAACCCCTTTCGCATCAGCCCTGTATGCTTCCAGATTAATAATTTTCACACCAAGTTCTGCCATCTGGCCATAGGTATTTCCTGCATAATCACTTCCCCTGTCGGTAACAATACAGCCTGGCAACCCACCTGGCCATTCATCCCCTGTAATTTCAATTCCAAATTTATGGCAGTGTTCTTTCTTATTGGTAACAACATTTATCATCAGGGACTGTAAACTGTACTCACCACCTTCCCATCCAAGGCTGTAGCCCATGCACAGATAGGAATACCCATCCAGTAATGCAGCCATTACTGGCCTGCCTACAACCTTTGTCCTGTCATCTGAAACAATGTATAAATCTACTATTGTACTGTCTGCCATTCCGACTCCTGGTGCTGCCGCAAATGCCTGTACATTATCCCCTGCCAGTACCCTGTGGTTTCTCATAAAACCTGTTTTACCTTCCCTTGAAATGTAATAGCTCATATATTTTTTATTCTTTGCATACCAGTACCGGAACTGGTTGAAAGATGGATACTCTTCTTCCAGTATTCCTTCAGTATTTGTATATTTTTCTTTCAACATCAGTTTATATGCTGTATTCAGGCTGTTTTTCTTCCTGCTGTAGTAATATTTATTGACAGCCCATCTTATATTTCTCTCGTCATCCGAAAGAAGTTTTTCTTTTGCAGTCCTTTTCTTTGGGACAAGGGCAGACACATTATTGAATACCAGATATTTTTGGAGATAATTCCTCACTGTCTGCTTTGTTATATGGTTCTGTTCTGCTGCCTTGCCAACTGCTTCAGTCCTTAACCTGTCATTTTCCAAAAAACTTAGGACAGGGGCAATGACAGCATACCTGCATCTGGCAGTCTTTTTGTCTTTTGCTTCCAGCTCTCCTTCGTCTGCTAACACAATTCCCCATAATTGCTGCAGTTCTTCCTCTTTGCATGGCAGATAGCCAGAAAACAATGAGGAAGAAACCCATTTAGGCATTTCTTTTCTCCCTTTATTACAGGAAATATACAATACTTCATCACCATCAACAGCAAGTACTCTTACAATTTCATTTTTTTGGTTTTTCAACAGCTGGTTCTTCTACATCAATCACTAACCTCCAATCCTCTTGCAATACACCATGTTTCATCCAGTAGTCTCTGGATAAATCCAGCATCTTCCCAACAGAAGGCCTTATCAATGTCTTTCTATATACACATTCATACACAATCAGATGCCCATCCTCTGCGATGGCTACAACATCGGATGTATATCCAACACCATCCATCATTACATTACATCGAAATTCTTTAATTCCCATATCTTCTGCAAGCATATCTGTCAGCTTTTTGTGCAGATTATCATATGTAACACAAATACCTGCACATTTGTCAACTTTCCTCTTCTCAGTCCTTCCTTTATAATTTTCTTTTCTCATATATATCCCCTTTCTGATTTCCCCAAAAAGTCCCCAAAATGTTCCCAAAATGTCCCCAAAATGTCCCCAAAAAGTCGATTTAGACATTTTGGGAAACTTCTTGGGGACTTTTTGGGAGAAAAATCCTTTAAATAAGCCCTTCTTACTTTCCCCATTTTACCACTTTCAATTTTCACTTTGTTTTTGCAAAAATAGATTTACCTGATGGCAGATTATAATTTATCCTCCTCCTCTTCCCAAACCCCAGAAAAAAGAACGAAAAAAACACCCAAAAATCCCTCTCCCAAAAACACCTGCTGCCATCCAAAAGCTTCTCCTCTTCCTCCTCTTTTCTCCTTTATTCCGAGACCAGCCTGTACACGGTACACACCCCTGAAACCAGTATAAACACTGGGTTTTTAAATATCATTCCCACTTTTGTACACAACCACTTTCTTCCTCTAAAAACCCTTATCCTCCTCTTAATCCCTCTACTTTTCCTCTTAAATCAAAAGTTCTGCTGCCCTCTGCCCCTCCCATGTAAAACCGCTATAATGCCCTAAATACAAGGCTTTAAAAGAAAGCATAAATAAAGAAGAAAACAGAGGAGGATGGATGCTCCACATAGAACACAGAAAAATAGAACGAAAAACGGAAGAACGATGGCTACAACTCCAGTGTTTACAAGGGATTAGAAAGAAAAAGGAAC